>CALGEL010000052.1 GCA_937881855.1 uncultured Clostridia bacterium
TGCCATTTGTATGAGCAACGGCATCGCCCGCATTGATGCTTCCCATTGCATCGGCTGCGGCCTTTGCTCCCGCACCTGCCCCAAGGGCATTATTTCGATGATCCCGCAACACACCAAGACCATTCTCTTTTGCAGCAACACCCAAAAGGGTGCGGATGCAAGAAAGGCGTGTGAAAACGCTTGCATCGGGTGCAGAAAATGTACCAAGGTATGCCCCAACGACGCCATTGCTGTGGAAAATAATCTGGCAAGAATCGACTATACCAAATGTACCAACTGTGGTGCTTGTGTCAAGGAATGTCCCACCGGTTGCCTTAAAACCGTTCTCTTCCCCGAACGCGCGGAAGATACCCAAATCCAATGACGAAAGCAATCAAGCGCAACGATCTGATTTTGATCGGCGGGTTGCTGTTGATTGCCGCGGTGGCGCTGATCTATCTCTTTTGCTTCCGCCCTGCGGGAGATCGGGTGGAGATCACCATCGACGGCAAGCTCTATAAAACCTTTTCCCTTGAAGATGAGATCACCGAAGAAATCCATACCGGCGAAACCGATTGCAATACCCTGATCATTCGCGACGGCAAGGCGTTTATGGACTTTGCCACCTGCCCCGACGGAATTTGCGTGGACCATTCGCCCATCTTTCGGGATGGGGAGAGTATTGTCTGCCTGCCCAATCGGGTGGTGGTGACGGTCGTTACCCAAGGGGACGACGGTCCCGACGCGGTCGTTTAAGGGGGCTTTGTATGAAAAACCGTTCTAAAACCATTGCCCTGTTGGGTGTCTGCACCGCCATTGCGCTGGTGCTGGCCTGGGTGGAATTGATGTTGCCGCCGCTCTTTGCGGCGGTTCCGGGCATCAAGATGGGGCTGCCCAATATCATTTTGGTGTTTTTGCTCTATCGGCGCGGGCCCGCCTTTGCTTCTGTTGTATCCCTTTTGAGAATACTTTTGATCACCCTGCTCTTCGGCAACGCCATGGCGTTCTTTTATAGCCTTGCGGGCGGTGCTTTGAGTATGCTTTTAATGTGGGTGCTTTCCCGCCTGCATTGGTTTTCTTCCGTCGGCGTCAGCGTGGCGGGGGGAGTCGCCCATAATATCGGGCAGGTGCTGATGGCGATGCTTTTGCTGGAAACCCCGCAACTGGGCTATTATCTGGCGGTGCTGACCGTCACCGGTACCATCGCGGGTATTTTGGTGGGGCTGGTCGGCGGACTGCTCATCAAAAGAATACCAAAAAAGGGAATATTTGATTGACAGTATGAAAAAAATAGTATAGTATATAAAAAAAAATAAAATAGGAGCGTTTTATTATGAAAAGAAGTCTCGCATTGATCCTTTGTGTTGTTTTGGCTCTGTCCGTCGTATTGACCGGCTGTGCATCCAAGCCTGATGCATCCAAGGCTGATACCCTGCAATTTGGCTTTGGTGTTTACACCGGTACTCCCGCAGCCACCGACGCTACCGCCGATAAGGACGGTTCCGGTAAGCTGGATATCACCTTCGCCGCTATCACTGTCGATGCTGATGGCAAGATTGTCGCTTGCGATTTGGATACCGCCAGCAACTCTATCGCCTTCACCGCCGATGGTAAGGCTGTTGCCGCTACCGAGTTCAAGACCAAGTATGAGCAGGGTAACGACTATAATATGGTCACCTATGGTGGCGCCGCAAAAGAATGGTATGAGCAAGCGGATGCTTTCGAGACCGTTGTTGCAGGCAAGACCTTGGAAGAAGTTACAGCCCTTGTCGGCGAAGATAAAAAGGGCAACAGCGATGTAATCGCAGCGGGTTGCACCATTATGATCAATGAATTTGTTGCCGCTATTGAAAAGGCTTATGTTGCCGCTGCTGATTCCAACGTTACCGCAGAGGACACTCTGAAAGTTACCGCTTACACCGAAGCAACCGGCACCGATGCTACCGCCGATAAGGACGGAAGCAACAAGGTAGCCACCACCGTTTTCGGTGCCGCTGTGGATGCGAATGGTAAGGTTGTCGCCGCCGCCAGCGATTGCGTGGAATTGGCGTTCACCTTCGATACCAAGGGCGCTTCCACTCTGGATACCACCAAGGCTGTTCTCTCCAAGAAGGAGCAGGGCGCAGACTATGGCATGGTTGCCTATGGTGGTGCCGCCAAGGAATGGTTCGAGCAGGCTGCCGCTTTTGATGCCGCTTGCGTTGGCAAGACCGCTACCGAAATCGCAGGTCTGGTCGCAGAAGATGGCAAGGGTGTTGCTGATCTGCAAACCGCAGGTTGCACCATCTATGTTACCGGCTTTGTTAAGGCCGCTTCCAAAATCTGAAACGAACTAAAAAGGGGAGAGCAATCTCCCTTTTTTGTTAACTAAAATAAGTATGAAACGTTATATTTGCTTGATTACCGCATTGGCTCTCATCAGTTGCAGTCTTTGCGGCTGCACTCCGCAAAAAAAGAAATATACCGCCTGGTCGATGGATTATTTTGATACCATGATCTCTGTCACCGGCTATGAGACGGAAAAGGCCACCTTTGATGCCAATGCCGATGAGATCATCGATCTCTTGGGGGAATACCATCGGCTCTATTCCATCTACCACCGCTTTGATGGAATGGAAAACCTTTGCACTGTCAATGAATTGGTGAACGGTGTTCATCGCACTGTTACGGTGGACCGCCGCATCATCGACCTGCTGCTCTATGCCAAGGAAATGTATACGCTGACCGACGGAATGATGAATGTGGCTATGGGCAGTGTTCTCTCCCTTTGGCATAATTACCGCGCCATCGGAATGGACGCCCCCGAAAAAGCGGAGCTTCCCCCGATGGATCTGCTCCAAGAAGCCGCCAAGCATACCGATCTCAAAAATATGGTGATCGACCAAGAGAACAACACCGTTACGCTCACCGACCCCAAGATGAAATTGGATGTGGGCGCCATTGCCAAAGGCTATGCCACCGAGCAAGTGGCAAAGTGGATGGAGCAAAAGGGGCTTTCGGGCTATATTCTCAATGTGGGCGGCAATGTCCGCGCCGTTGGCGGTCGGCCCGATGGGTCCGATTGGACGATCGGCATTGAAAATCCCGACGGCGAAGATTATTTTGCAACCCTGCATTTGAACGGAATGTCGGTGGTGACCAGCGGATCCTATCAACGCTTTTATTATGTGGGGGGCAAGGCATACCACCATATCATTCACCCCGATACATTGATGCCCGCCGAAGGCTATTGTTCGGTCTCGGTGCTTTGTAAGGATTCGGGGATGGCGGATGCGCTTTCCACCGCTCTGTTCTGCCTGCCCCAAGAAGAAGGGTTGGCAATGATCGAAAAAATCGAAGGCGCCGAAGCCCTATGGGTAACCCCCGAAGGCGAAAAAACAACTTCTTCCGGTTGGAAACAATATCAACAATAAAAAAGGACTCCTTTGGCCGCCCTCACTTAGGGAAGAATCGGTTTTGAAACCATCTTTTCCCCCTGAGAACAATAAAAAAATCGCGTAATGCGTCAGCATTGCGCGATTTTTATTATTGCCCACATACGAAAAATCTGTGTCTCAAAACTGCAAAGCACCTTAAAATTCAAAAGTTTGGATGCAAAGCAAGGCACAAAACACCCGCCAGCCTGTCGGCTGACGGGTGTTTTTAACACAGATTTGCGCCAAAATCTTGAATTTTAAGGCGAATATTCCCTAAGTGAGGGCGGCCTTCGGAGTCCTTTTTTTATAGTTCTAATTCAATTGGATATTGCTCATCAATCAAGATATAGTTTGCATTATGCTTTTGAGCAAGGTCGAGTTGTTGCTTATTATCTTGCAAAAGTTCTTCAAGGGCGCAATCGTCCGCCAACCGTTGCTCGATGGTATTTGCATACTTTTTAATATCATCAAAATGGGTTCTTATATAATTCTCGCTCATAATCAAGCAATAATGCTTGATTTCCTTGCGATATTCCATCTCAAAATCCTTTGCCCAATCCATAGGAACATAGCAACCTTCCACAATAAGATTTTGCTTATTTTCGATGGCGGTTTTGATCATCTCCCGAACAATCGGCCATAGATAGTCGGTCAACGCATCATCGTCCATCGGGGTCAGGTCGGTTTGCCCACTGCGGATTAACCCCATCTTCAAATGGTCGATGGAGAAACAAGGGTAGCGGTATTTTTCCAGCAGTTTTTGCGCCAGCATCGTCTTGCCGGTATGGGATGCGCCCGAAATCAAAATAATCATCTGTATTTTTCAGCGATTTCTTGGACGCATTTTTTGGCAATCGCCTGCTCCTTTTGGGAAATTTCTTCATCAAACTCGGCAAAGGTATTCTCTAAAATATCTCTGCCGGTCAAAATTCGATACCAAACCAGGCCAAGAGCATATCTGCCCAAACCGCGACTTGCATGAAACCCATCTCGATGGACTCGCTCCACTCCATTTTCCAGCATAGCGCCAAACACTTCGCCCGAAGGGATCAAATAATCCGCCTTCACCTGCTCTGCCGCTTTTTGATAGGATGCGACCACATCGCAAAGCATCTCTTTATAATCGCCATAGTTCATCACCTCATGCAGGCGGCGGCTTTCTTGCTCATACGCCCATGTCTGATGGACTGCGATCTTCGCCTTGGGTACATATTTGCGAATATAGGCCACCAACTCATCCAAATAAGGTTGATAGGTATCGTAATCGGTGGATAGGTGGCTGGCTTGCTGAACGGTGATGACATCCCACTCCCGATTTAAAAGGGCATCCTTTAAAGAAACATAAAATCTCGTGTTGGTTCCGTTCATTTCAAGGGCATACGCCTTTTGCTCGCTGAGCATATTTTTAAAATGCTTATAAAGGGTGCATCCGCCGATATAAAGATTATAGGTGGTAAGGGTTACACCGTCTGCCGCGGCGATTTTATTCAAATACCGCTGGGCATCCTGCGAAAAACTATTGCCGATCGATAAAATATCCATAGATTTCTTTTCCTTATCTATTTTTTGCATTACAAATCTTCGGTCTTGAAAGTCGTATAGTTTTCGTAATAATAACTATGGTCTATGCCTTTCATAAACACTTCGCGATCATTTATTTTATCTGTTAATGCGTTTTTAAGAATGTGTTTGATCTCGATATCTTTAATAGGGCTGCGTTCCATAGCGAGCAGATAGTCCTCTTTATCTATCAAGCTCCAATCAACCACTTTACCGATTTCTTTTTTCAATATGCAATCAAGCCAAATGCGCGTCGCTCTGCCATTGCCTTCGCGAAAGGGATGAGCGATATTCATTTCGACATATTTTTCAGCGATTTCTTCAAAGGTAGATTGAGGCATTTTGTCTATATTTTGAAGCGCGACCTCTAAATACATCACAGGGACAAAACGGAAATTTCCCTTTGCAATATTCACTGTTCGGATTTCTCCTGCAAAATCATAAATATCTTCAAATAAGGTCTTATGAATTGCTATAAGGGACGCTGTTTTACCCACTTCCAGACGATCAAGAACACCATTTTCAAATAAATCCAACGCCTTCTTCTTGCTGATTTTTTCTTCTTCTCGTGCAAGCTCCGCAGACCCTGTAATTCCAAGTTTATTTTCCAGCATTCTATCACCTCTTTTTAAAGATTTATATAAATATTATACCACATTAAAATTATATTACAACATAAAATTCCCCACCGATTGCTCGACGGGGAAGGGTTTAATCGTGGCGATTACCACCATTGCTACCGACCAACTCCAATGTCCGGATAATTTCTTCTATTTTGAAAAAACATTCTGCGTCGTTTAAGCGCTCATCTTCTATAATTGCTTTGATTTTCAACAAAGCTTGATAGCATTCTTGTTCCACAATTTTTTCCGCCTCTATTTTCAAACTTGGAAACACCACATTTGCTGCATGCTTTTCTAAAACCTTTATCATAATTTCCTTATATAATTCCATTGTTCCCTCCGCCTTTTCTTGATATGGGGATTATATCCCCTTAATAAATAAGATTATAACCCCCATAATAATAGATGTCAAGATAGGGGGCAGATGGATGATCAAGTTTGATAAATTATGGAATGTTATGGAAGAAAAAGATGTTTCGACCTATTGGTTAAGAGAAAAATGCGGCATCGACAGCAAGACCATCCGCCGCCTTCGTGCCAATGAGAACATGGAAACCAAAACCCTGAATAAACTCTGCGCCGCGTTGCAATGCAAATTAGACGATATTGCAGAATATGTGGAAGATTAAAAAACCGCTCGAAAATTTCGAGCGGTTTTTATTATTTTTTCCATACCTTTTTGCACCAACTGCGTTGATTGCATTTGGGGCATTTCAAATAGCGGGTGGTTCCCATATGCATCGCATTGAGCGCTTGGGAATAGGTGGGGATCATCTCATGCCCGCAATGTTTGCACTTATAAGCGCCCACGCTGACTTCCAGCTTCAATGCATAAAAGCAGGGGATCAAAAACACCGCGCAAACACCCAAAATAGTGACCAACTGCCAAGGTCCTTCGGGGATCAAGAACGCCGCAATCATACATCCTGCCAGCAGGGCGGTGATACTTACAATCATAATTGCCCACATCGAAATTCTTATGGTTTGGTTTTTCTTCTCGATTTCTTTTGCCATCTCAATCAAAAGTTGTTCGTTTTTTTGGTTGTTGTTTCCCATATCCATACTCTCTCCACTCAACAATTCATTCACAGTAATTTCCAAAAGGGTACACAATTCCAGCATAATCGAAGAATCCGGCATCGCTCGGCCGTTTTCCCATTTGGAGACCGCTCGATCGGTGATGTTCAGCTTTTCTGCCAACTGCACCTGGGTCAAGTTCGCCGCTTTTCTTCGAGCGGCAATAAATTTTCCGATTTTAATTTGATCCATTTGTCGTCTCCTTTCGCTTTTAGTATACCATCCACTGTTGAATAAATCTACATACCATTGGTTGAGTGGGTTTATTTACTTACGCCAACATTGAAAAATTGGTTCCCGCCCTTTGCGATGGTAAAGGTGGTGGATGTTTCGCCTGTCGGCTGCCGATTTTCTCCCATCATTCCGTCTTTATTGTTCGGCGGAGTCATCCCTTCGGGCATTTCGGGGTCGGGA
>CALGEL010000053.1 GCA_937881855.1 uncultured Clostridia bacterium
GCAAAGACGAAAATCCTCCCCTTAAAATCAGGTTGGGATTATTCGTGTTTGCTTAAGTATACCCCTTAAATTTAAAAATGTCAACTTAACACTTCTCATTTGATTAGAAATATGGTATAATCATATTTCGGAGGGGATTTTATGGCAAAAATAAAAGAAAAAAAGAATTTAAATCAGCGGGCAGATGAGTTTTATGACTATCTGATGGAGCGCAAAGGGCAAGTTTTGCGCTATATCACCGCCATTTTGGTTACCGCGCTGGCGGAATATGCTCTCAAACGGTTTTTATTTTCCCAACCGCAGATGGCAATGGTTCCTTTTTTGCTGCGGTTTGCATTGCTCTTCCCCATTTTAAAATATTGGGTCTACCGCCAATTTAAGCAGGACATTTTTATCGTTCTCAAACAAGGGATGATCACCATCATGGCGGTGGTGATGGCGCAGTTTATCCTCAATTATCTGACCATCTTTTTGGCAAATATCACAGGGCATCCCTTGATTATGAACTATATCTGCCGCGCCTTTGCGGAAGTTTTATACTTCTTGCTCTTTCAATTTGTCGTTTTTAAAGATAAAGATTGATTTTCAGCGAAATTTGTGGTATCATAATAAAGTAAGCAAACACGAAAAGGGGAAAAAAGATGAAAAAGAGCCATATTATTATTTTAATTTCGGTCATACTGAGCGTAGCCGCCGCGGTTACCGCCGCAGTTTTGGTGATTAAGCATATGAAGAAAAAGGCTTCCATCGCCCCCGCCAGCCTTTCTTTCGAGACGGATTTCACCGAAGAAGAACCCGCCACCGAAGAATAAATAAACGATTAAAGCGTCTGCAAAAGCAGACGCTTTTTTTATTGCTAAACCATAAAACGCTTCAAAATGAGAATAGATTTTTTGCCAAATTTCTGATGGCGTATATCGATACGTCGAAGAAATTTGACGAAAAAAATAAATCGGAACGCAAGCGTTCCGATTTATTGGTCTAGCTCATTTTCAAGCGTTTTATACTACGCCTTGGGCTTTCATTGCTTCCGCTACCTTCAAGAAGCCTGCAATGTTTGCGCCGGCAATCAAATCGCCCTTCATACCATAGGTTTCAGCGGCTTCATAGGAAGCTTTGAAGATATTGGTCATGATCTGATGCAATTTGGCATCCACTTCTTCGGCAGTCCAGCTATAACGCATGGAGTTCTGGCTCATTTCCAAGCCGGAAACCGCAACACCGCCGGCATTAACTGCCTTGGAAGGAGCGATTACAACACCATTTTCCTTCAAATAGGATACCGCCTCAGCGGTGGTGGGCATATTGGCAACTTCGACATAATACTTTACGCCGTTTGCAACAATGTTCTTCGCATCGGCAATTTCAACTTCGTTCTGGGTGGCGCAGGGCATAACGATATCCACCTTCTGCTCCCAGGGGCGCTTACCTGCATAGAAGGGTACACCGAACTTATCGGCATAATCTTGAACCTTATTGCGGCCGGAAGCACGCATTTCCAGCATATAGTCCACTTTTTCTTCGGTGGAAACACCGTCGGCATCGTAGATATAGCCATCGGGGCCGGAGATGGCGACAACCTTACCGCCCAGCTCGTTGATCTTCTTGACAGTACCCCAAGCAACGTTACCGAAGCCGGAGACCGCAAAGGTCTTGCCTTCGATGGTATCGCCGAAGGATTTCAGCAACTCAACAACATAATAAACAGCGCCGAAGCCGGTCGCTTCGGGGCGGATCAAAGAACCACCATATGTAATACCCTTACCGGTGAGAACGCCGGTAAATTCATTCCGCAGACGCTTATATTGACCAAACATATAACCAACTTCACGAGCACCGACACCAATGTCACCGGCAGGAACGTCGGTATCTGCGCCGATATGGCGGGAAAGCTCGGTCATAAAGCTCTGGCAGAAACGCATTACTTCCGCATCGGACTTGCCGCTGGGATCGAAATCTGCGCCGCCCTTACCGCCGCCCATGGGCAGGCTGGTCAGGCTGTTCTTAAAGGTCTGCTCAAAGCCCAAAAACTTCATAATAGACGCATTAACGGTGGGATGGAAACGGATACCACCCTTATAAGGACCGATCGCGGAATTGAACTGAACGCGATAGCCACGGTTGACCTGAACCTTACCGTTATCATCCATCCAGGGTACACGGAAGGTAACCATTCTTTCGGGCTCGACCATCCGCTCAAACACGCCTGCTTCGATCAGGTCGGCGCGTTGCTCGGCAACCGGCTCCAGAGATTCTAAAACTTCATAAACCGCCTGCAAGAATTCGCTCTCGCCGGCATTTCTCTTCTCAACGCGAGTATACAGATCGTTGAGGTATGCATTTTTCAATGCCATCTTTCATCACTCCTATATTAGAATAAAAAAATTTTAGCACCGCCGAAAAAAAATGTCAATAAAAAATTGCAATTCTCCACTTTAATTCGCAAAATTATTATGATAAAATATAATTATGACACTACAAAATCGAAAAAACAGAATACTTCTTTGGGCGCTGATTTCCGCTCTGCTGATCGGAGCGGTAGCAACCACCTTCTTTTTGCTGCGCCCCCAAAAGCCCGACGCCAAAGCACTTTTGGCGCAGGCGGATACCCTTTCCAAGCAAAATCTTTGCCTTTGGGCGCTCATAGAGAAAGAGCCCGATCAAACCGCTTATCAAGAGCAAATTTTGGCAAACTATGCCGCCTTGGGCGCCGATCCGCTAACCATTTACACGCTCGAACAAACCTACGGGATGAAGGCCCCCTCCGCCGAGGAGATTGCATCGGAAGAAGCGGGCGCTCTTCTCAACCGAGGGGGCATCGCCGGTATGGAAAAATATAAAGATGCCTATTCGGTGGCGCAGGGGGCAGATACGACATACTATGCAACCGCCGATGGCATCTATGCCGATTATTACGGATTGAAGCGGCGGATTGCCGCCATCAATGCCAGCCATCTGATTGCCGCAGAACATGGGCTTTATTATCTCAACGATATTCAAAGAAAGGTCCAATACATCGCAAGGGACGGGCATAAACTCCAAACCATCTCTCCCATAGATGCGATTAGTTTTGCGTTCTTTGGAGATCAACTCTGGATCGTTGATACCAACTATGACCTCTATTGCGACGGAACAAAAATCCAAACCGCATCAAAAGTACGCTCCCTTGCCGCAACGCCCGACACCCTTTATGCCGCCTGCAACGACGAAAACGGGTCTGCGATGGGGGTTCTTGCCATTGAAGAGAATGGAACATCAACGATGGTCCTTCTCTCGCCTGCGCTCTCTATTTTCAGCGGGGCGGACGGATGCTTATACTATATCAATGATTTTGGACTGCCGATGCGATACAACCCCATCACCAAAGAAGCCTCTTTTCTCAATGACAAGAAGGCGATTGCGGTCACCTATGAAAATCAAAATGTATATATTTTAAATGAAAAAGGAAAGGTAAAGAAAATCAAGGCGACAGATTAAATAAACAAAGCGGAGTTTTATCTTTTCTTTTGGTAATTTCGACAAAATATAAAATCGGGGTTGAAATCACCGCTTTAATGTGCTATATTGATACCATAATTTCTCGATGAAACCTTTGGAATGAAAAAACCGAAGGTGGAGAGGACTCTGGAGAATCCCATTCAATTGGGTGCCGAAGGTGCAAGGCGGTCAACCGCCGAATCTCTCAGGCAAAAGGATAGAGTTATAAATTAGCATTATGCTTATTTTGTATTTTTTCCTATCAACAGAGTCCGCTGCGAGAAATCGCAGCGGTTTTTTTATTTTATTTTTAGGAGGTTCATAGAAAATGGACAAAATCTTGAAAACGATCGAAAGCATTAACGGCGACATTAACGGCGTTGTTTGGGGTACTTTTGGTCTGCTTCTTCTCATCGGTACAGGTGTTATTATCACTGTTCTGACAAAGTTCTTTCAGGTTTCTCACATCGGCTTATGGTTCAAGCAAACACTTGGCAGTCTTTTCAATAAAGACGTCATCAAGCACAGCAAGGAAAAGGGCTCTATCTCTCCTTTCCAAGCCCTTTGCACTGCGCTTGCCGCAACGGTCGGTACCGGTAACATCGCAGGTGTTGCCGCAGCGATCAGCATTGGTGGTGCCGGCGCTGTTTTCTGGATGTGGCTGGCCGCCTTCTTTGGCATGATGACCAACTATGCCGAAAATGTGCTGGGTATCTATTATCGCCGCAAGAATGCAAACGACGAATGGTCCGGCGGCGCGATGTATTACCTTGCCGATGGGCTTGGCAAAAAGAAGGGTATGAAATATGTCGGCAAGGTTCTTGCCATTCTTTTCTGCATCTTTGCAATGCTCGCTTCCTTCGGTATCGGCAGCATGGGTCAGGTCAACAAGATCGTCACCAATGTGGCGCAGGCTTTTGATGTATCTGCCCTTTCTTCCA
This sequence comes from uncultured Clostridia bacterium, assembly GCA_937881855.1. Lineage (GTDB taxonomy): Bacteria > Bacillota > Clostridia > Oscillospirales > QAKW01 > QAKW01. Next base: position 4,419 of record CALGEL010000053.1, read on the forward strand.
TTGAAGTATTCAGCGGTGTTTCTCTCTACAATATCATCCTTGGCGCAATTATTATGATTTTGACTGCTTTGATTACCCTTGGCGGTTTGAAGAGAATTGCGAACGTTGCCGAAAAGATCGTTCCCTTTATGGTTGTCCTCTTTGTTCTCGGCAGCCTTGCGATCATCGGAATTAACTATGCAAACATTCTGCCCGCATTCAAGGCAATCTTTGTCAACGCCTTTAAGCCCGAAGCCTTTGTCGGCGGCGGTATCGGTGCGGTCATCAGCAAGGTTGTTACCCAAGGTTTCAAGCGCGGTGTGTTCTCCAACGAAGCCGGTCTCGGTTCTTCCGTTATGGTTCACTCCAACTCCAACATTAAAGAGCCTGTTAAGCAGGGTATGTGGGGTATCTTCGAAGTATTTGCCGATACCATGGTCGTTTGCACCATGACTGCTCTGGTTATTCTTACTGCCGGTGGTCTCAACGGCGGTGTGTTCAATGCTGTAACCGGCGAAATCGCAGCCGGCTACACCGATGCTACCCTTGTCGGCGGCGCCTTCAACTCGGTATTCTCTTGGGGAAATATCGGCGAGAAGTTTATCGCCATCGCAATGTTCCTCTTTGCGTTCACCACAGTTCTGGGTTGGTCCCACTACGGTTCCAAAGCTTGGGAATATCTCTTTGGCGCCAAGACCACCTTTATCTTCCGCATTATCCATGTTTGCACCGTCATCTTCGGCGCGGTCCTTACCTCTTCCCTGGCTTGGGATATCTCGGATACCTTCAACGGTTTGATGATGATCCCCAACTTGATCGGTGTTCTTGCACTGGCTCCCTTGGTATTGAAAATTACCAACAACTATTTGAGAAGAGTCAAGAAGGGCGAAGACATCGAGCCTATGTATAACTACGATCCTGAAACCCAAGCGAAAGAAATTACACGCGAAGTTGACTAATAAATATAAGGCAGAGAATTTTTCTCTGCCTTTATTTTTTAGCCTATCAAGAAAAAATGGGCGAAAAGCACCGAAATATCCTGCTTTGAGGCAGGTTCGGATTATTCTTGTCACCTTATCCCTTCACTGCGCCGGAAATGACACCTTTAATAATCTGCTTTTGCGCCAATGCATAAAAGACAACGATGGGGATAATTGCCAATACCAGCAATGCCATAAAAGCGCCGTAGTCTACCGTTCCGTAACTATCGGTGACCGCCGATTGGATCGCCATCGGGATGGTATAGTACCCCTTGGTCTTATCCAGCACCAATGTGGGCAGAAGATAATCGTTCCAAATCCACATTGTTTGCAATATTGCCACCGAGATATAGGTGGGCTTCATAATCGGCAAGACCACGCGAAAAAAGGTGGAAAGCGGGTTGCAACCATCGATCATCGCCGCTTCTTCGATGGAGATGGGGATGGATTTAACAAAACCATTAAACATAAACACCGCCAACCCTGCGCCAAAGCCCAGATACACCAGCGGAATGGTCCAAGGGGAAGTCAATCCCAAGCGGTCTGCCAGATAGGGCAAGGTGAACATCACCATCTGAAAAGGGACAGCCATCGAAAAAACAAAAAGATAATAAATTCCTTTACATAAGCGGCCACCCACCCGATTGAGATACCAAGCACACATAGAAGTGCAGATCAAAATCAGCGCTACCGAGCCTAAGGTCACCACCAAGCTATATCCTACCGAACTGAAAAAATCAATGGAGCGGATGCCACGCAAATAATTTTCAAAGCCAACAAAGCTTTGGGCAGTGGGAAATGCAAACACCTGACCTGTGATGGCTTCCTTAGTTTTAAAGGAATTAAAGAGCAACACCACAAGCGGAAAGATATACACCGCACAGATGGCCGAAAACAGCGCTGTAAGCCATCGATTTCGTTTTCTCTCGATCATTGCTGCACCTCCCTTTTATGGGTGCTACGAAGCTGAAAAAGAGCGATTGCGGCAACGATAAGGAAGAAGATGACCGCCATTGCCTGCGCAGTGCCATGGGATTTGGGGGTCACCCCATAGGTGTTTCGGATTGCCATCGCCAACATCTCGGTCAGGCGGCCGGGTTTGCCATCGGTCAGCGCCAAATTTTGGTCATAGAGTTTAAAGGAATTGGTCAGGGTCAAAAAGGTGCAGATGGTGATAGAAGGCATCACCATCGGAATGGTGACACGCCTTAAAATCTGCCACCGCCCTGCGCCGTCGATTTTGGCCGCTTCATTGAGTTCTTCGGGGACCGACTGCAACCCTGAAATATAGATGATCATCATATAACCGATCTGTTGCCAAGCGAGAACCACCACCAAGCCCCAAAAACCGTAAATGGAATTATAGCTCAAATCCTTGCCAAACAGTGGGATGAGAACTCCATAGTTTAAAATCATCTTCCAGATATAGCCCAAGACAATCCCACCGATGAGATTGGGCATAAAAAACAAGGTTCGAAAAAGATTGGTACCACGGATGCCGCGGGTGAGTGCCAGCGCCACCCCAAAGGCACAAAGGTTGATCAATATCACTGAAACCAGCGTAAACAAAGCTGTAAAACCAAAGGAATACCAAAAATTGCTATCGGCGGTAAACACCCTTAAATAATTGGCAAAGCCCACAAAGGTGGGATTTTCGATGGTGGCAAATTCGCAAAAAGAAAGATACAGGCCCACAAAAAAGGGGACCACAAAGCCGATCAAAAAAGCGATCAGCGTGGGGATCAGAAAGAGCGGAAACCACCGCCTGAGTGTTCTATTCATATCAGTGGGCGGCGTTATACTCTTTCCGCCAACCATCGACAAATGCGGTCTCCACCTTTTGCCAAAGGGCATCGGTCAGCCCACCTTGGGCATAGGCCAACAAGGCAGCCCCCACACCATCCTTCCATTGATCCGAAGGGATGGTGGAAAAGTTCCAAGAGACCGGGGTCTTGCCTTCGCTGAGCAATTGGTCTGCCGCTTTGATCAACGGGTTGGTGGATTTTTTGGCATTTTTGAAGGGACTGACAAACCCCATCTCTTCCGCCAGCGCTTGGGTGCCCGCCTCGGAAGTTACCACCCATTCCAGAAAATTCAGGGTGGCTTGGATATCCTGCTCCGATGCGGTCTTATTGACGCACCAATAGTTCTCGCTCCCGGTGCAAAGGCCCTGATCTTCTTCATCTTCCGCGCCGATATAGATGGGCATCATTCCCACATTTTCTGCACCGATTTTTTGCTCCATCGCATCGTTCCACGCCCAGGTGCCGTTTTGATAAAAGACCGCTTCGCCGTTATTAAATTCGTTCACCGCGTCGTCGCCGGTCTTAGCGCCGATTTCACCGGGCGCGCAGGTGGCATTTTTCAGATAAAGATCCCAAATTGCCCGATATTCCTTCAAATAAGTGCCTTTGATGGCGGGCGAAAGATCAATATCATCCCGCTCATATTCATAATAGATGGGCAGGTTCGCCAGATGGGTTTTAAACCGCCAATCGGATGAAGAATCCATCCCCGCCGAAGTGAAAGCCCCTTGAATGCCCAAGGTTTCTTTATTCGTCTGAATATCTTCCACCATCGCCTTAAAAGATGCAAAGGAACGAACATCATTCAGAGATTTTACCTTGGCGTTCTCCAACGCAAAATAGCGGTCCAGCAGTTCCTTATTATAAATCAATCCATAGGTTTCCAGAACATAGGCGATGCCATAGATCTTATCGTCTTCTTCCAGAACAAAATCATCATCGGTCAGTTGATTATAAACCGCAGAATCGGAAAGGTCATAGCAATAATCCTTCCAGCCCGCCAGCCCCACAGGGCCATTGACCTGAAACAAGGTGGGCGGTGTACTTTTAACGATCTCTGCCGCCAAGGTATCCTCATAGGTACCCGCCGCCGCGGTGACCACCGTTACCTTCACACCGGTTTCATCGGTATACGCCTTTGCCAATGCTTTCCACTGGGCATCCTGCTCCGGCTTGAAATTGAGATAATAGACCGCGCCTTCCCCACCGCCGCGGGCGCAGCCCGAAAGACAGCCTAAAATCAATAGTGAAATACAAAAAAATGATAATATCCGTTTCATTCTTTTTCCTCCTTTTATATGTGTCTACTATATTTTGGGGAACAGAATGAAAATTTATACATTTTTGAAAAGAAAAATGCCCAACCGCTTCGGTTGGGCATTTCTTACTTAAATAACTTGGAAAGTTTATCCATAAATGTATTTCGTTTTTCAAAATTCTTATGATCAAGGGTCTTGGCAAATTCTTTGAGCAGATCCTTTTGCTTCTTGGATAGACCGCGGGGGATCTCCACTTCAACCGTTACATAAAGGTCGCCCTTTGCCTTGGAATTGATGCGGGTGACCCCCTTACCGCGGAAGCGGAAGGTACTGCCGGTCTGGGTGCCTTCGGGCAGGTCGTATTCCACCTTACCTTCCAAGGTGGGAACCTGCAATTTGGCGCCCAAGGTGGCATCGGTGAAGCTGACGGGGATCTTGCAATAAAGATCGGTACCGCGCCGCTCAAACAACGAATGGGGGCGAACACGAATGCCGATATAGACATCACCGTCCGGCCCGCCGTTGACACCTGCGTGGGCTTGGTTGCGCATTGTCAGGGTCTGGTCGTTATCAATACCCGCAGGGATGGTGACCTTGATCTTTTTATCTTCGGTGATGATGCCGTTTTGACAATGGGGGCAAGGTACCTTAATCTTTTTACCCCGCCCGCCGCAAGTGGGGCAGGTGCTTTGGGATTGGATATTGCCTAAAATGGTACGCTGAACGGTGGTGACAACACCGCTACCCTTACATTGCGGGCAGGTTTCCAGCTCTACCCCGCCTTTGGCGCCGGTGCCGTTGCACTGCTTACAGCTCTTACGGCGGCGGAGATGGATCTCTTTTTCGCAGCCGAATGCGGCTTCTTCAAAGGAGATGGTCACCATTGTTTCGATATCTTCGCCCTTGCGGGGAGCGTTGGTGCGGCGGCCACCACCGCCAAATCCGCCGAAACCGCCCATTCCGCCAAAGAAGGAACTAAAAACATCGCCGAAATCGCCCATACCGCCCATTCCGCCAAAGCCGCCCGCACCACCGCCATAGGAAGGATCGACGCCTGCGTGACCAAACTGATCGTAGCGGGATTTCTTTTCGGGGTCGGAAAGAACTCCATAGGCTTCATTGACTTCCTTGAACTTTTCTTCGGCGGTGGAATCGCCGGGGTTCAGGTCAGGATGGTATTTTTTGGCGAGTTTGCGGAAGGATTTTTTGATCTCATCGTCGGATGCGCCTTTGGATAGACCAAGCACCTCATAATAATCTCTTTTATCTGCCATTCTAATCTCCATAGGGAATCGGGCAGGTTCCCCTGCCCGATATTAAATTATTTATTGTCGTCGACGTCCTTGAAATCAGCATCATAAACACCCTCGGCATTGCCTGCATCCGCACCGGCGGCACCGGCGGCTTCGGGGTTCTGCGCATAGATTTTGGAGGAAAGCTCATACAGTTTATTCTGCAAGCCTTCGGTGGCTGCCTTGATGGCATCGGTATCGGTTCCCTTCAAGGCTTCCTTCACCTTATCCAATTCGGCATTGACCGCGCTCTTATCGGACTCATCCAGCTTATCGCCGGCATCCTTCATCAACTTTTCGGTCTGATAAACCATCTGGTCGGCATTATTGCGGATCTCGATGGATTCTTTGAGTTTCTTATCTTCGGCTGCGCAGGCTTCTGCATCCTTGACTGCCTTTTCGATCTCTTCCTTGGAAAGGTTGGTGGAAGCGGTAATTGTAATCTTCTGCTCCTGACCGGTGCCCAGATCCTTGGCGGATACATTGACGATACCATTGGCATCGATATCGAAGGTTACTTCGATTTGGGGTACACCGCGGGGAGCGGGAGCAATACCTGTGAGCTGGAATCTGCCCAAAGTCTTATTGGCGGCCGCCATCTCGCGTTCGCCTTGGAGAACGTGGATCTCAACGCTGGGCTGATTATCGGCCGCAGTGGAGAAGATTTGGCTCTTCTTGGTGGGGATGGTGGTATTTCTTTCGATCAATTTGGTGAAGACACCGCCCAGAGTTTCCAGACCCAAGGACAGCGGGGTGACATCCAGCAGAACAACGCCCTTGACATCGCCGCCCAGAACACCGCCTTGGATGGCGGCACCGCAAGCGACACACTCATCAGGGTTGATGCCCTTATGGGCTTCCTGACCCATAAACTTGCTGATGGCTTCCGCAACCGCAGGGATACGGGTGGAACCGCCGACCAGCAGAACCTTCTTAATATCGGAAGGAGCCAAGCCGGAATCTTGCAGAGCCTGACGAACGGGACCCATGGTGCCTTCGACCAGGTCGGCAGTCAGTTCGTTGAACTTGGCGCGGGTCAGGGTCATATCCAGATGCAAAGGACCTGCGGGACCGCCGCTGATGAAGGGCAGGTTAATATTGGTAGACATACCGCTGGAAAGCTCGATCTTCGCCTTTTCAGCCGCTTCCTTCAAGCGTTGGTTGGCCATATTATCGGCTTTCAGGTCGATGCCGTTGGCCGCCTTGAAGTCGGCTGCCATCCAATCGATGATGCGATCATCGAAATCATCACCGCCCAAGCGGTTATTACCGGCGGTTGCCAGAACTTCGCAGACACCGTCGCCGATTTCCAGAATAGAAACGTCGAAGGTACCGCCGCCCAAATCGTAGACCATAATCTTTTGGTCGCCTTCTTTATCCACACCGTATGCCAAAGCAGCGGCGGTGGGCTCATTGATAATTCTCTTGACTTCCAAGCCTGCGATGCGACCGGCATCCTTGGTGGCTTGGCGCTGGGAATCGCTGAAATAAGCGGGAACGGTGATGACCGCTTCGGTCACCGGCTCGCCCAAAAAGGCTTCGGCATCCGCTTTCAATTTCATCAAGGTAAAGGCAGAGATTTCTTCGGGAGAATAATCCTTACCGTCGATATTGATTCTGCGGGCAGAGCCCATATCACGCTTGATGGATGCGATGGTACGATCGGGGTTGGTAACTGCCTGACGCTTTGCGGGCTGACCGACCATCCGCTCGCCCTGCTTACTGAATGCGACAACAGACGGCGTGGTGCGGGCACCCTCGCTATTGGTGATAACAGTAGGCTCGCCGCCCTCCATAACAGCGACACAGCTATTGGTTGTACCTAAGTCAATTCCGATAATCTTACTCATATTCTTCTATCTCCTTTTGATTATTGATTAGTTTGCTGTCTTCACGACCGCCGGTCGGATCACAGTTTCTTCTTTATATACATAGCCCCGCTGAAAGACTTCGACGATCTCATCTTCACCCAACGCGGGATCTTCTATGTGCATAATGGCTTCATGGCGATTGGGATCGAATTTCTCGCCCTTTTCGCCGATGGGGGTTACCCCGATATTTTTCAGGGAGTCCAGCATCTGGCGCAGAACCATCTCCACACCGCTCTTCATTCCTTCTTCCCCTTCGGGCGCCGCCGCAATGGCGCGCTCTAAATTATCGATGGCGGGCAAAATCGCTTCGATGGCTTTGGATACGCCGTCACCCACCAATCGATCCCGCTCACGCGCGGTGCGCTTGCGGAAGTTATCATATTCTGCATATAAACGCAGGTATTGATCGTGCTCTGCGTTATATTTTTCTTCCCATTCGTTCTTTTTCTTCTTTTTGGGAGTCTTTACCTTTTCTTCTGCCTTATCAACGGTTGCCTGCTCGGTGGCCGTTGCTTTTTGATTTTCGTCCATCAGGATCCCTCTCTGTCTTTCAAATATTGCTCAATACATTTGGCGAAATATTCCACCTGGGAAGCGTTTGCGCCATAGTCCATCCGCTTGGGGCCCAGCAAACTGATCGCGCCAAATCCCGAACGGCTTCCATACTTACGGACAATCAAGCCCATATCGCCAAAATCCATCCCTGCAATCTCGCTGCCGATGGCGATGGAAAGCTCTTCCCCGCCCTGCACACTCAATAGATTGCGGATCTCTTCTTCGTGGCTCAAAAAGCGCATTACATTCTGCACCTTATGCACTTCATAAAATTCCGGATGAGATAATAGGTTACTCTGCCCCGAAACAAACACCTTGGGATTGCGGATGGAATTGACCATATTCTTGACCACACCCGCCAAGAAATTCCAATTGGAATGGAGCGCGGAAAGCTTGGTTTCCAATTCCTCAAAGTCTTCATCGGTCAGCCGCGTGAAGCTGACATCGCCCAAAAAGGAATTGAGCAGTTGCGAAAGGGTTTGAATTTCATCATCGTCCGCCAGAAAATAAAAGCGGCAAAAACTATTCTTTACCGTCCCGCTGCGGGTGATGGCGACAAGGTTTAAGCAATTATCCGCAGTCTTGACCAGCTCCACCTTGATGATGCGGTCTTCATCGGAATGGCTCATCACCGCTGCGGCGGTATAGCCTGTTATCTCCGAAAAGCGGGATAATGCGTGCTTTAAAAACTCATCCACATTGCCGGTAGGATCTCCCATCACTTCGTCCAAAACCGCCGCCCGCTCCACCGAAAGATCGGTGGATTGCAACAGATGGTCCACATAATAGCGGTAGCCCTTCTCGGTGGGGACTCTGCCTGCGCTGGTATGGGGCTGCTCCAAATAGCCGATCCGCTCCAATTCCGCAAGGTCATTGCGAACGGTGGCAGAGGAAACATTCAATCCCTCCCGCGCTAATATTAATTTGGAGGAAACCGGTTCGCCTGTATCCACATATGCTTCTACCGCTGCTTTTAAGATAATATTCAGCCGATCCTTCATCCTCTCACCTACCTTTACTTTTTAGCACTCTCTGCTTTCGAGTGCTAACAACCATACTTTAACACTTTTTATACCCATTGTCAACACCTAAAATACATTTTTTTGTAAATATAATGTGAATAATCCTTGACATTTCATATTCTTCCCTTATATAATGGTACTAATAGTAATAATATACTATTAATTAAAGGAAGGGGTGGTTAAAGTGGCAGAATTCAAATACGAAATTACCGAGCACTTCGGCGATCTTCCCGAAAACGCCAGCGGTTGGGCAAAGCAGCTCAATAAGATCAGCTGGATGGAGCGTGCACCCAAGTATGATCTGCGCGAATGGTCTCCGGACGGCACCAAGATGAACAAAGGTGTTTCCTTTACCGACGAAGAACTCAAAGCTCTGCGCGATCTTCTGAATTCTATGAATTTGGACTAATCCTATCATCGCAAGTTAAAAACGATCCTCTTTCGAGGATCGTTTTTTCTTCTTTATTATAATAAAGGAAATTAAAAAGCGTCTTTCCATCGAGAAAGACGCTTTTAATTTTAAACTAAATCTTTTGAACCATCGTTGGGTTCGGGTTCGGGGTTATAGGTCTCATAAATGTCGGCCGCTTCGCCGGCATATTCTTCTTCCGTATTTTGGAAATAAGAAATTAAGTATCTGACATATTGATATTTCGTCGAATTCAAAGGCACAGCACCCTCTTTGCCTTCCCCTGCGACAAATTTCAACGCCAATTTATTGGAATTGACACGGGTGTTGAAATCCACATACAACAACTTGGGAAGATCTTGATAAGCAGCAGTGCTGGTCTTGGAATCGGCAGCGGTGAATTCCAAGGTATTGATATTGCCGTAAAGCGCATCGATCTGATCAACATAGGCGATGAAATCTTTTTTCGCAGTTTCTTTCAATGCCGCTGCACAATAAAGGTGGATATTCTTATTGACCTCGTAGGAAATCGTGCCGACTTCCATATAAGCATCCATATAAGCAGAATACTTAATATAGTCGAAGTTATACGGTGTAGTCATCTGAGAAAGCTGATCGGCATACTTGGAGCAAACCAAGAATGCGATGAACTTTGCATCACTTTCGTTGGTGATACCGCGTTGCTTTGCAATCGCACGAGCAATCTGGATGGGCATTGCCAATTCGGGATAATCGGTGTTGACAAGAACTTCACCGGTGAGGGGGCTATACATACTGCCGATGCCCATTGCGGTATACATCGGAGAAAGCAACAAGGGCTTGGCATCCACAACTTCACCTTTCAGGAAGGGATAGTCTTCCGCAGCCAGCTTATAGCATGCGTTGACTGCTTTGCTGATATCTTCCAGAGAAGAGCCGGTAGATGCGTAACGAGAATGGCCTATATCGGTATAGAAAATGGTCTGATTCTTAATGCCGTCTACTGCAGCAGCATTCACCTGATCTACATAGTAGATGGTACCACCGTGCAAAGACTGCTCATAGAATAAATTCGGTTTATATTGAAATTCTTCAACATTGTACAGACGGGTACGGTTGGTGGTGACGCCGTATGCCATAGTATAGATCAAGAAACCGGTACCGAAAATGGCGAGCAAAACATAAGCAAACTGCACCCAAAAGCCGGCGATCTTGATGCCTTCTTTTTCTTTAATGGACTTATAAACCAAAAATCCGGCATAACCCAAGATACCAACGATGACAACCGCCACCAAAATCTCCAGCAAGGAGAAGGTCAGCATCGTAGATACAGACGCAAGCCCGTTGCTGACTGCGGCCGCCAATGTTTGGGAAAGGGCCTCACTGATCCCTGAATCCACCATCGCCAAAATATACAAGACCAATCCGACCAGACCCAGCCCTGCAAAGCACCATTTAATGATGGAGAACACGGTATTGTTCATCAACAGAAGCTTCATCTTTTCTTTGGTTGTATAGGCCGGTTTAATTAAATCAAGGTCGGCTGCATCGAATTCCAATTCTTCATCAAATTCCGCCAAATCGCTCAGGGTGAATTCCCCGGCTAAAGCCTCTAATTCATCCAACTCGACGGTCTCTTGCAAACCTTCCATCTTTTCAAACTCAGACATATGCGACCTCCTCGTCCAATAAAGGAAATATATATATTAATAATACAATAGAATAAACGAAATTTCAAGTGTATTTTATATATTTTTATATTTTTTATCTAAAACTTCTCTATAATTCCGCCGCCCAGCACCCAATCTTGCCAATAGATTACCGCACTTTGGCCCGGTGCGGCTGCAGATTTGGGGGATTCAAAATGCAAAATCGCCCGTTCCTTTTCCAAAAGCTCGACACTGGCTGCGGTATCCTTATCACGGTAGCGAATCTTGGCAGTCGTCCCCTGCCGCAACGGCAGATGCAAAATCAGATCCTTGATAGCAACCTCTTGGGTCTCCACCGATGATTTCGGGCCGAGAGTAACGGTATTTTTCAGCGGATCCAAATCGCAAACATATTGACGCTGATCCGATGCCACTCCCAAACCGCGGCGTTGACCTACCGTATAATTACAGATCCCCGCATGCTTTCCGAGAACTTTTCCGTCAAGATCGATTATTTTGCCCGCTTGCGGTGCCGAGCCGGTATAGGCTTCAATAAACGCCGCGTGGGAATCCTCAGGACGCAAAAAGCAAAGATCCAAAGAATCCTTCTTCTGCGCATTGGAGAGCCCTTTTTCTTCGGCTATGGCGCGGATTTGAGCCTTATCTCCCCACGCGCCCAACGGCAAGATCAACCGAGAGAGAATCTCTTCCCCCAAGCCGTAAAGCATATAGCTTTGATCCTTGGCGGAATCGGGCAGTCGGCGAATTAAGTGTTTTCCTTCCAATTCCCCCACCGCGGCATAATGCCCTGTGGCAATCTTTTCGCAACCCAATTCGTCCGCCGCCGCCAATAGACCGCGGAATTTGACCGAAGGGTTACATAGCAAACATGGGTTGGGGGTTTCTCCCCTTTTATAAAGCGCGGCAAAGGGACGCAGCACATATTGCTCAAACTGCGCCCGCATATCCCGCTCATAAAATGCAATCCCCAATTCTTCCGCCGCTTTACGGGCAGCTTTGGCTTCTTCTTCCGCTTGATGCATCCTTAAATAGACACCGATCGGCTCGAAGCCTGCCTGCTGCAACAGCAACACGCTGACCGCGCTATCAACACCGCCGCTTAATCCAACGGCAACTTTGGTCATTCGGTTACCTCAAACAATACGCCCAGCGTACCGGGTCCGCAATGGCTGGTAATGACACAGCCGGCGGTATTTTCAATGACTTCTTCAAACAAGCCGGAGTCCTTCACCAAATCATAGACCTTCTGCACAGATTCGGGGTTATATTTGGTATGGGTGACAAAACAACGCTTGCCGACCATCTTATCTTTATTCTGGTCCAAAATCTGCTGGGCATATTTGACAATAACTCCATCAATAGCACCGCGATATTTTTCTGCAACACCCATCTTACCATCGACAACGGCGATGCGGGGATGCAATTTCAGCAGGTTGGCGCCCAATGCCGCCACCGAAGAGCAACGACCGCCCATTTTGAGATAATCCAAAGTATCCACAACAAAGCTGGCGCGCACCAAGGGAATACGACGCAGAATTTCCTGATGAATTTCTTCGGCGGATTTGCCTTCTGCCACCATCTCGGCGGCATCCGCGATCAGCAAAGACATTCCTGTGGAAAGATTGCCGCTATCGATGACATAGATATTTCCATCCACTTCTTCCGCCGCCATTTTGGCATTCTGATGGGTCACCGACATGGTGGAAGAAAGGTTGAAATGCAACACATCATAGCCTTCCTTGACAAAGCCTTCAAACCACTCCTGATAATCGGGAATGGTAGCGGCGGAAGTCTTGGGCAGCTGATTTTTTTCAGCAACAAAGGTATAGATCATATCGGGGTTGATCTCTTCCCCGTCTTTCAAAGAATCGTCCCCCAAATTGACATATAAAGGAATGATTTTTACTCCGTAACGTTCTTTCAGTTCGGCGGGCAGATCGCAGGTGCTGTCTGCCGAGATGATCACTTTATTCATTATAAAATCCCTTTCGTATATTTAGTCATAATTATACAAATATAATATACAACATATTATGTAAAAAGTCAAAGAAAATATTGATTTTTTTGTTTCATTGGATTATAATATCGTTAATAAAAAATTTTCGGGAGGCTATAAAATATGCTCGTTTCTGCAAAAGAGATGGTTCGCAAAGCGTACGAAGGTCATTACGCTGTGGGCCAGTTCAACATCAACAATTTGGAATGGACCAAAGCCATTCTTCTTACCGCCGAAGAAAACCGCTCGCCTGTCATCCTTGGTGTTTCCGAAGGTGCCGGCAAATATATGTGCGGCTATAAGACCGTTATGGGTATGGTCAAGGGTATGATCGAAGAACTGAATATTACCGTTCCTGTCGCTGTTCATCTGGACCACGGTTCTTATGAAGGCGCCAAGAAGGTCATTGCCGACGGCTTCTCTTCCGTTATGTTTGACGGTTCTCATTATGGTATTGAAGAAAACATCGAAAAGACCAAAGAGATTATCGCTCTTGCCAATGCAAAGGGAATGTCTGTCGAAGCCGAAGTCGGCTCCATCGGCGGCGAAGAGGACGGCGTTGTCGGTCGCGGCGAAGTTGCCGATCCCGAAGAGTGCAAGAAGATTGCGGATCTGGGTGTGGATTTCCTTGCCGCAGGTATCGGCAATATCCACGGCAAATATCCCGCCAACTGGGCAGGTCTTGATTTTGATGCTTTGGCAAAAATTCAGGCCGCTACCGAAGGGATGCCCCTGGTTCTCCACGGCGGCACCGGTATCCCCGCCGAGATGGTAAAGAAAGCCATTTCTTTGGGCGTAGCCAAGATCAATGTCAACACCGAGTGCCAGCTTTCCTTTGCCGCTGCTACCCGCGCTTATGTGGAAGCCGGCAAGGATCTGCAAGGCAAGGGCTTCGATCCCAGAAAGCTTTTGGCCGATGGGTTCCAAGCGATCAAAGACACCGTTAAAGAAAAGATGGAACTGTTCGGTTCTGTCAATAAGGCATAATTTCAGCTAAATTCAAAATACCCGAATGCGATGCATTCGGGTATTTTTTTATTTTTTCAGGCATAGGCTTGTACCAAAGGAGAACAATGCCGATGAAGAAAAAATGGATCGTTTTATATTTTATACTCTTATTTTTGCCGTTTATTGTCGTCTTAATATTGGGGAAGAGCGGTTTTTTTGATAAGAAGCCAAGCCCCGAACTTCCAAAAGGGTCTACCGTCACATTATACTGCACCGAGACCCAAACCACCCAAACAATGCCGCTTAAAGACTATTTATGGGGTGTTCTGGCGGGAGAAATGCCCGCATCCTATCCGCAGGAAGCATTAAAGGCGCAGGTGGTGGCATCTTACAGTTATCTCTTGCACCGCAAGGCAAGTATCCAAAGCCATCCCCAAAGTGATTTTGGGCATATCGGCGATGTCTGCGACAACCCTGCCCATTGCAAAGCCTACCTTTCCCCTGCCGACGCCGCCGAAAAATGGGGTGTCGATTGGCTAAACTCTTCCGAGCCGATTTTAAATGCCGCCGTCGAAGCGGTATTGGGAACCGCCGTTCTTTATGAAGATGCCCCCGCAAACACCGTGTTCCACGCTATTTCCGGCGGAAAAACCGAATCGGCAAAAGATGTTTGGGGTGCCGAAATTCCCTACCTTCAATCGCTCAATTCCTCTTGGGATAAAAAGGCCAAAGATTTTTCCTCCAAGGTGACATTTTCTTTAAATGAATTTTCAGAA
>CALGEL010000054.1 GCA_937881855.1 uncultured Clostridia bacterium
TTATGGCGCCAAAAGATCGTTTTTTAAGGAAAAACTGCCTTATCAACGCTCGGCGGTTGCCTTTGGCTTTTTCATTATGCTTTTGGGTAGTATACCACTTGAAAGAGATAATCTCCGACGCCGAGTGCTTCGGCCAAGAGCATCACCAAAAAGGGAATAGCGATCACCAACGGAAGCCAGATCCACCAATAGAATTTTTGGGGTTGGACCTGCTCTTTATAGGCCATCTGCTCTTCGATGGAAAGGTCGGCAAAAATTTCTGCCCGCACTTCGCGGATCAGCGGGTTTAGGCCGCGGTAGCCTTCCTTTTCTTCGGTATAGGCTTCTTTGAGTTCGTGGCGAATGACAAAAAGGAACAAAATTCCCACCGCCGCAGAAAGCGGCAGAGCCCACTGCCAATAGGCAACGCTGAAAATGCCGATATTGACCAGCAGCGGCCAGACGGTATTGCCGATCAGCGCCAAGGTGCCGCGGCGCATGGACTTATTATAGCGTTTGAAGATGGCTTCAAACAGGCAATAGGCAATCAGCGCAACGCCCGCCACCGAGACGATATATCCGGCAGAGATCTGGTCGTACCAGGGCAGGATGGCGTATGTTAATTCAGGGGCGTCGGGAAGGGCAAAATCGGGCATTTTTTAAACTCCTTGTTTTTCAAAAATGGGGGTGGCGCCTTGCTCTTTGGCAACCGCCTTTGCTTCTTTGGTGCGAATAGTCCAAAGGAAGATGGGCGCGCCGAAAAGGGCGCGGAAAAGATAATAAGCTATGCTGAATTTCTGATAATCGTAGGCGAGAAAATCGGGGCGGGAGATGCAATGGATCAGCAGGTGGCGCATGGCAAAATCAATGATTTTGCTTTGCTTTAAACGGTAGCCTGAAAGCTGACCGCGGACAATTTCGGGCGCATTTTTGGCAAACCAACCCACAGCGCGGGGATCGAAAGACTCGATGCAAAAATCCCCTTGATAGCCTTTCAAGGCTTGGTAAATGGCGGCGCAAAGGGCGTTATAATTCCCGCCAAAGACCTTGGCTTCGATCAAAAGCGGCACTCGGCCTTGCACCAAACTCAAAACATCTTCTAAAAGGGGCAGGGTCTCATTTGTCCCCTCCAAGCGAAGATCTTTAATCTCATCCCAATCGCAAACTTCGATGGGGCGGGGGACACCGCAGGTACGCCGCAGGGAGTCGTCGTGTTCCACCACCAGCTTACCATCCTTGGAAAGATGGACATCCAGCTCCATTCCAAAGCCTTGCTCCATCGCCAATCGAAAAGCCAAGAGCGAATTTTCGGGGATGCCTTTTTCAATATCGTGTAATCCCCGATGGGCAAAGCGGTAGGTTTGCAATTTTTTAAGTAAGGGCGGGCGGTTTAGCCGCGGCGCCATCATAAAAATCCAGATCGCCAAAAGGGCGAGTAAGAGATAGAATAGGATCATCGTTTAGTCCTCGATATCGAAGGCTTCCAGACCTTTGGCGGCATCGGGGCGGTTATCCCCGTGCTTGACAAACAGCATGGTGATAAATGCCAAAGCCGAGAATACCAGCGCATAGGGGAACATCACCTTATAGCCCCAAGGCAGCCGGGCAAAGAGATAGCCTGAAAGGATGGGGGTGAGAATTTGGGCAGACATCGAAAATGTATAATAAAGGCCTGTATATTTGCCCACATCGCTGCCGCGGCTCATCTCCACCACCATCGGATAGGAATTGACATTGATCGCCGCCCAGCCGATGCCGATGACACCCATAATGACATACGCCATAATGCTATATTGCGGCAGGATAAAGCCTGCAAGGAACGCCGCCGCCAGCAAAGCAACGCCCACTAAAATCATCTTCTTTCTGCCGATCTTGGAAGAAAGAATGCCGACAGGGATAAAAGCGGCGGTGGCCACCAGCATGGCGATGATCATCATCGTCGCGCCGACGCTCTGGCTCTTGCCCCAAACTTCCTGCACATAGCGGGAATAGGCGGTATTGACCGCATTATAGGCCATATACCAAAAGGCGACCGAGATTAAAATGAAGAACAGGCTCTTTTTGACCGCAGTTTCCATCGGCTTCTTTTCGCCGCTTTCGGTCTGCTCTTCTTCGGGCGGCATTTGGGCGCGCAGTTTATTTTCATTGATGGTCAGGCCCAAGATGATGGCGCAGGCGACCATAAAGGCGGCAATGATGGCAAAGACATAGGTATAATTGCCCATATCATCGTTCTTAATAAAAATTGCAATGATGAGAAAGGTCATAATCCCGCCCAGCGAACCCATCAGGTTGATGACCGCATTGCCCTTACTCCGCAGCGGCTTGGGGGTGACATCCGGCATCAGCGCCACCGCAGGCGAGCGGTAGGTCCCCATCACCACCAAAAGCAGAGCCAAAATGGCAATAAACATAGGCAGGTTCTTGGTATTATTGGCAAAGGGTATTCCCAGCATCAAGGCGGCCGCCAAGCAGGAGCCGATGATAATAAAAGGCTTACGTTTGCCAAAGCGGGTGGAAACCTTATCCGAAAGGGCGCCGAACAGCGGCAGTAAAAAGACCGCCAGAACATTATCCGCCGCCATAATATAGCCGCTGATATCGTCGGTGATCCCGAAGGTGTTTTTCAATATTAAGGGGATGGCATTATCGTAGAGTTGCCAAAAGGCAGAGATGGCCATAAAGGCCAAACCGATCAGAAAGGTGCGCTTATAATTTAATTTCATAGTGGTGCTCCCTTTTCGTTTTATATCCTTATTTTAATAGAAAAACACCTTAAAGTCAATGGCGGATCAAAACCTCATCAAAGAGATCGGCGGCAGAGAGCTCCCCTTGGGGAAGAGAGCCGTCCAAAAGGCGGGCGGCAAGGATACTGCCCAGCTCCTTTTCCACCACCCGCCGCAAGGCGCGGGCGCCATACCGCCGATCGTACCCCCGCCGCACCACTTCGTCGCAGACATCTTCGGCAAAGTTTACATCCACCCCTTGCTCCTGCAACCGCTCGCGCAGTTGGGAGAGCATCAAGCGGGCGATGGGGAGCAGTTGCTCTTGCTCCAAGGGGGCAAAGGGGATGATATCGTCCAGACGGTTGACAAACTCGGGCTTTAATTTGGCAAGGACCGCTTTTTTGATCTCCTTTTCGTAGCCGTCTTGCTTACTACCAAAGCCCAGCGGCTCTTGGGAGAGCAGGTTCCCGCCCAGATTGGAAGTCATTAAAATAATGGTGTTGCGAAAATCGGCGGTCTTGCCCTGCCCATCGGTTAGTGTACCTTCGTCTAAAATCCCCAAAAGAATGTTCAAAACTTCGGGGTGCGCTTTTTCGATCTCATCCAAAAGAAGAATGGCATAAGGGCGGCGGCGGATCCGATCCACCAGCCCGCTCCCTTGATCAAAGCCTAAATATCCCGGCGGCGCACCGATCAATCTTGCCACCGAATGGGGCTCCATATATTCGCTCATATCCAATTTAATCAGCGCCTCTTCCTTGCCGAAAAGATGCTTTGCCAAAAGCCTTGCCAAGCGGGTCTTCCCCACACCTGTCGGACCGCAACACAAAATGGAACAAGCCGGTCGGTTGGGGTCTTTAAGCCCTGCCCGCGCCCGCAACAATGCTTGGTGGATGGCATCGATGGCGGAATCCTGCCCGATCAGTTCTTCGGCAAGACGCTCTTTCAGGGTGGTATAAAGGGCATTGCCTTGGGGATCGTCGGGGTTGAGCGGGATGCCTGTTTTTTCGGCAATCAGGGCGGTGAGATCTTGGGGATTGAGCGGGCGTTTTTTGGCAGCGGTGGGTTTTAAAAGGCGCAGTTGCTCCAATTCCTGATGGGTGGAAAGGGCTTCGGAAAATTGCCGCGAGCGCATCTGCCGCTCCAGATCCGCCTGCTTTTGCAAAATGGCGCTCTCCCGATCCAGCTTCCCTTCCGCAAAGGCACGCAGTTGGGCGCGTCCACCCGCTTCGTCCAAAAGGTCGATGGCTTTATCGGGCAGATACCGATCCCCCAAATACCGCACCGAAAGGGAAATGGCGGCCTTTAAGGTCTCGTCCGGCAGTTTCAGCCGATGATGGCGCTCCAAGGCGGGGCGTAGCCCTTGCAAGATCTCTAATGTCTGCTCTTCGGTAGGCTCTTCAATATAAATCGGGGCAAACCGCCGCTCCAATGCGCTGTCCTTTTCAATATGACGGCGGTACTCTTCGGCGGTGGTGGCGCCGATCACTTTCAGCCTGCCGCGGGCAAGGGCGGGCTTTAAAATATTGGCGGCATCGATGGCGCCTTCCGCCGCCCCTGCGCCCACCAGCATATGCAGTTCGTCGATGAAAAGGACAAGGTTGGGGTCCTTTTCCGCTTCGTCGATCAAAGCGTGTAACCGTTCTTCAAATTCACCGCGGTATTTGGTCCCTGCAATGAGAGCGGGCAGGTCCAGCATCAGGATGCGCATCTCCCGCATCGGCGCAGGCACCTTGCCCAGAACAATGCGGCGGGCAAGCCCTTCGGCAAGGGCGGTCTTGCCCACCCCCGCAGGCCCGATCAGGCAGGGGTTATTCTTATTTTTGCGCATCAGCACCCCCATCATCGCGCCCAATTCCTGCTCCCGCCCGATCAAAACTTCGTTGGCGCTTCGCACCGCCTGCCCGATCAGGTCGACCGTATATTTCAGCGGTTGCTTGGCGCGGGCCCGCCCCTTTTCGGTTTGCAGGGGCAGGTCGGGCATCCCCATCCGCTCCAAAAGTTGCTTGGCTAATTTTTTGGGTTCAAGGGAAAGGGCGGCAAGCATTTGGTAGCCGTGGGATTGGGGCAGGTCGCAAAGGGCGGCGAGAAGATGGTCGGTCCCCACCACCGAAAAACCGTGTTTGCGGGCGATCTCCCCCGATTTGGTCAATGCCTGCTCCAAGCGGGGAGTCATATCGTTGACCGAAAGGGGAGAAGGCTCGTCGGCGGCGGGCAGGGAAGAAAGTTGCTCTATCAATCGGTCGGGGGTAACCCCTTTGGAGAGCAATAGCCTTGCCGCCACTCCGTCGGCTTCCTTGGCAAGACCGACCAAAAGATGCTCGGTCCCTAAATAATCCTGCCCTTGTTCTTCGGCGATTTGTAACGCCCGCTCTAATGCATGGGCGGCTAATTTGGAAAATCGTTCGATGAATATCACTCCTTAGGTTCGTGTTCTCTTTTCGATTATCGACTTCTTTTCTTTAATATATGATTGAAAAGCATCGGAAAATATGATATTATTTTTGGAAAAGGAAGTGAAAAATCTGTGATTCATATCGTTTTAGTGGAGCCGGAGATTCCGCAAAATACCGGCAACATTTCCCGCACCTGCGCCGCAACAGGCTGCCATCTGCATCTGATCGAGCCGCTGGGCTTTGATATCAGCGAAAAGGCGGTCCGCCGCGCGGGGTTGGATTATTGGAAATATCTCAAACTGACGGTGCATAAGAGCTTTGAAGAATTTGAGCAGACCGCCAAAGGCAAAATGTATTTTTGCACCACCAAGGCGGCGCATACTTATAGCGATATCGATTATCGCACCGAAGAAGATGTTTATTTCATCTTCGGCAGGGAGTCATTTGGTCTGCCGGAGCGGATTTTAAAGCAGCATCCCGATGAATCCATCCGCATCCCGATGATCGATGAAGCCCGCAGCCTGAACCTTTCCAATGCGGTGGCGGTCATCACCTATGAAGCGTTGCGTCAGCAAGGCTTTGATGCGCTGCAAAAAATCGGGCATCTGACAGGGAGAATAGATTAAGAAAACATTGCCATACTAATGGCGTGAGAAATTTTTATTTATTGATCGCCGCGCAGGGCTGTTCCCTGACCGGCGGCTATATTCAAACCTTGGTGCTCTCTTGGCTTGCCGCAAGCAAGAGCGGGGGCGTGCCGCTGGCGTGGTATATGATCGCCTGCTATCTGCCTGTGGCGGTGTTTTCCTATCCGCTGGGGCGGTTTCTGGACGGAAAAAGCTTAAAGCCTTGGCTGATTTTCAGCGAAATCGGGCTGGCGGGGCTTTCGCTCTTTTTATGGCTTTCGGCGGTGTTTGATTGGTTGAGTTTCCCCTTTTTGTTGGTGTTCGGCGGGGTTTGGGGTTGCGTTCGAGCCCTGCAAACCCCCATCTACCAAAGCCTGCCCAAGCGCCTTTCCAAAGACTTAAAAAAGGGAACTGCCCTGCTGACCGCCATCACCTATGCGGCAAGGGGCCTGGGGCCCATCTTGGGCGGTCTACTCTATGCAAAATGGGGCGCGCCGGTGCCGTTTTTTGTCAATTTCTGTTCCTTCATCCCTTCGGTGATTTTGCTTTCGCTTTTAAAAATCCCCCAAGGGGAGCGGGGGCAAAAACCGCAGTTAAAACCTTGGCTTTCTCCGTTGTTGCGGATTTTTGCGGTGGGGTTTTTCGGGGTGCAATATAATGTCACCTTTGTATCGCTCATCAAAGAAGCGGGCAAGGGCAGCGCCGCTTATGGTATCGCTCTTGGCTTGCTGGGGCTGGGCGCATTGGCGGGATTTTGGGTAAAAACCCGCCTTAAAAAAGACCTTCCGCTCCCCATTGCCATCGGCGGGATGGGTCTGTTGAACTTGTTGTTGCTCCTTCGATGGGGGATGGTCTGGCAAGGGCTTTGCATTGTGGTCTACGGACTGTTGGATTTTTGGTTTTTCGCCCAAAGCAGTTATCGGCTCTCCCGCACCGCCAAGGAGCAGGAGTTGACGGCGGTGATGGGCTTATATACCGTCGCCACCGTCGGCGCAATGCCGCTCGGTGCGCTCCTTTGGAGCTGGGTCTCCAAGGCGGCGGGGCTTTCGGCGGCATTGGTTGCCATCGGCGGCGGATTATTTTTATTAGCAATTATTGAAAAAAGGAAAAGTAAACGTGAACAAAGTATTTGAACTATTCGAAGAACTTTCTAAAATTCCCAGAGGGTCGGGTAATGTGAAAGCGGTCTCCGATTGGTGCGCCGCCTATGCCAAGGCAAGGGGCTTTGAAGTAGTGCAGGATGAGCATCAGAACTGCCTCATCCGTGTCCCTGCATCCAAGGGGAAGGAAGAGCATCCCACTGTCATTTTGCAGGGGCATTTGGATATGGTCTGCGAAAAGGAGGAGGGCAACCCCCATAATTTTGAGACCGACCCCATTCTTGTGAAAAAAGATGGCGATTGGCTGACCGCGAGCGGCACCACCTTGGGCGGAGATAACGGCATCGCCATCGCCTATTGCTTGGCGTTGCTGGATGAGACGGATGTTTCCCATCCGCCGCTGGAATTGTTCTTCACCGCCGACGAAGAGACGGGGATGGACGGCGCCTTTGGCTTTGACCCCGCGCTCTTAAAGGGGCGGCGGTTGTTGAATTTGGATTCGGAAGAAGAAGGCGTTATTTATGTCTCCTGCGCCGGCGGAAGAATCGCGGTAGGGCGCCTGCCGCTGAGATGGGAGCCGCTCGATCGCCCCGCCTGCGCCATCACTGTCTCGGGTTTGCAGGGCGGCCATAGCGGCGCCGAGATCCATCAGGGAAGAGCCAATGCCAATCTCTTGCTGGGCAAGATTTTGGCAGGGTTGGATTGCCGCCTGATCGCCATCGACGGCGGCAAAAAGGCCAACGCCATTCCCCGTATCGCCACCGCGGTGATCGCCACCGAGCAGGTCTTGGAGAGCGAAGCGCTGACCGCCTTGTTCCAAAAAGAATATGGGGCAAAGGACCCCGATGTTCGGGTGGATGTCTACCATACCACCGCCAATAGAATGATGAGCAAGGAATGTTCTGACCAAATGATTCGCCTGCTTTCCGCTCTGCCCGATGGGGTGCAGGAATGGAGCGGTGAGATCGAAGGGTTGGTGGAAACCTCTCTTAATTGCGGCATTATCGATACCACCGAGCAAGATCTGTTGGTCTTGACCTCCCTGCGCAGTATGAAAAATGCCAAACGGGATGCGCTGGCAGAGCAGGTGATGAACTTGATGCAAGAGTGCGGCTTTTCCGCCGAGGCGGAAGATGGATATCCCGCTTGGGAATATCGCGCCGACTCTCCTTTGCGAGAAGTGGTGGCGAGCAGCTGGAAAAAGATCGGCGGCAAGGAGCCCAAGATCGTCGCCATCCACGCAGGGTTGGAATGTGGGCTTTTTGATCAGAAACTTGAAGGGCTGGATGCAGTCTCCATCGGCCCCAATATGCAGGATATCCATACCCCAAGGGAGCGGCTTTCCATTGCCTCGACCGTGCGGGTTTGGGAATGGCTGGTTAAAGTGTTGGAAACACTTTAAATGATGTTGCCGTTGGCAAATGATGGCGGCAATGTAGGGGAAGGGTTTCCCTTCCCGTTCTATGTTCGTGGAAAACCGAAGCGGGCGGGGGAACCCCGCCCCTACAAAAAAACTCTCTCAATCCTTCGATTGAGAGAGTTTTTTGTTATTTCGGTAAAATGCGGGTGAGAACCTTTTCCAAAGGATAATAGAGCAACAGTACCGAAGCAATGTTGCTGATGCAATGGATCAGGTCAAAGGGAATGCCTTGGATAATGTAGGCAATGCCTGCGCCAAGCCCGCCGGTGATAAAATAGGGGATGGAGCAAAGGGTGCCGAAGAAGAGTCCGAAAAACCCTGCCACCACCGCCCAAAGCAGCGGATGGCTCCACCGCCGCAGCGCCCAGACCACCAAAACCAATAGTGGCCAGACATAAAGGTAGTTGATCCACCAGATATGAAACCCATAGATCAGCCCCTCCGCCAAAACAAAGGTAAACACCGCCAATAAGGCTTTGGGCCCCAAAAAGACGGTCGCCAAAATAATCAATAGCGAGACCAATTCAATGTTCGGCAGTTGCGCCAAGGCAACCTGCAAGGCAATCATCAGAGCGGCAAAGACCGCCAAGGCGGTCAACTCCCGCAGTTTAATAGGTGCTGATGGTGTAGGTCGCTTCATAATGACCTCCGTCGGTGATGGCGATGTCGTTCATCCCCACGCCCGCATCCTCGCCGTTGATGGTGATCCACCAGAACGCCTTGTCCGCCTCCCAGCTTGCCTCAATGCCGTCGATGACGGTATACATCCCGTCGGCGGCGTATTCCACCAATTTGGCTTCCACCAGAGCGTCGGCTAAATATTCCGCGTCGGTGGATATGTTGTGTTCCTTCGAGGTGCCATCCTTTTGCACCACTTCAAAGACAATCGCTTTGCTTCCTTCGATCGGATCGGCAGAAAATCCTTTCCAAAGAAACACCGCGCCGATGATCAGCCCGACCAAAAGTACCGCGCTGACCGCAATCAGAAATAGTTGCTTTTTCTTCATAGCGTGTTTTCTCCTTAAAAATAATATTAGGATCCGTGATCGAAAAACCCTTGTTGCACCAAAGCACCCTGCACCACCTTTCTGCCCGATGGGAAAGAGTGCTTCGATGGCTATCCATCGTAGCAATGGGAATGGCAAGACAAAACATAACCTTTCTAAAAACAAAATATTTCGGCGCTTTTCGCCCACTTTTTCTTGAAAGGCGACAGCCTATCTGCGAAAAAGATGAACAAAAATCCCTCGAAATCTTTCGCTTTTAGGTGGGAAATTTAATAAAGGTTCTGTTTTGTCTTACCATTCCCGGGTTCAATCTTCTGCGCGGCAAGTATTCCGGCTCATAGCTCAATGCATTTTTTCGCCTTCCCATTTTTAAAAAACAGTGGCATCTTGAAAAAACACTCGCTATATACGGCGGCGGGACCGCGGGGGAGTCTCACCCCTCTTCCATCCCGCGCAGAATGGATGTCCTTGCTATTTACTATAGCAAAAAAAGACCGCTCTTGCAAGAGCGGTCTTGGTTTTTTGCTGGTTTTTGTCAAAATCGGTTATCTAGAAAACCAATATTGTTTAATAAAAGCAGGGCGGGTCGCGCGCCAGTAACTCGGAACTGTGCTAACGCGCTCGTTTCCTGCCCCTTACGGTTCACTAGTTGAATAAATGCTCCAAACCGAGTCCAGTGATAAATCCATTATACTAATTTTTTTATAAATGTCAACCTTGTGCCAACAAAACCGTTCAAATTGGATGAAGATCGCGTTGGGGCAATCCCGACGGCGTATGTAGATACGCCGAGTGGTTGCGCCGACGGGAAGACATTAAAAAAGAACCTGCTTTTGCAGGTTCTTTCCTTATATATTGTCGGTCTTCGCCGATTTCAACGGTTTATTTCCGATAATCGATGAATTCCCAATTTTGAATTAAGTATTGCACGCCGGAGATGATGGTGAGAACCACTGCAACCCAAAGGAAGATGGTGCCCAACGGGGCGAAATTGAACCATCTCAGCAGGCTGCTGTTGGGAGCAACCCAACTGAAAATGACCGGCTCTACCATCAGCAGCAAGGTGGAGACCATCTGGGTGACGGTCTTGGCCTTACCCATCCAGCCGGCGGCGATGACCTTGCCTGCCGAAGAAGCGGCAATCAGACGAATGGAGGTGACCATCAGTTCGCGGGCGATGATGATGACGGTGAAGAGCGGGGGGATCATCCCGAAATGTTGCAGCAGCACCAGAGCGGTGATGACCAACATTTTATCCGCCAAGGGATCTAAAAACTTGCCAAAATCGGTGATCTGATTGTTTTTACGAGCGAGGTGCCCATCGATGGCGTCGGTGGCGGATGCAATGCCGTAGATCGCCGCGCCGATCAGCGCATTCCAAGGGAAGGGCAGCAGCAACATTGCCGCAATGTACAAGGGAATCATCAAGACACGCAAAAGGGTCAATTTATTGGGGGTATTCATTGGTCAATCCTCCGTCCTATTAAATCAAAATCCATCGTTTCTTCTATTTCGATCTCCAAAAAGTCGCCGGCGGCGATGGTGCCTTCGCCGGTGAAAAAGATCTTGCCGTCGATATCCGGCGCTTCCATATAGCTGCGTCCGTACCAACATTCCGCCCAGCGGTCAAAGCCTTCCACCAGCACGGTCAGGCGCTTGCCCAAAAGGGCCGCTTGCTTTTGCTCCACAATGTCGGCTTGGATGGTTTCCAGAACATCGCGGCGCTTTTCTTTGACTTCTTCTTCGATTTGGTCGGGCATTGCAAAGGCGGGGGTGCCTTCTTCGGGAGAGAAACAGAAGATGCCCAATTTATCAAACTGCGCTTTACGAACAAAGCGGCAAAGGGCATCAAATTCTTCTTCGCTCTCGCCGGGGAACCCGACAATCAGGGTGGTGCGAAGGACCACATTGGGGATCCGCGCCCGCAATTTTTCAAGCAAAGCCAAAAGGCTCTCTTCGTCGCCGGGGCGGTTCATTCGCTTTAATACACTGCCGACTCCGTGCTGGATCGGCATCTCAATATAGGGAATGAGTTTATTTTCCTGCTCAAACAGAGCAATCAATTCGTCGTCGATCTTATCGGGGTAGAGATAGAGCAGCCGCAGCCATTCGATCCCTTCCACCTGCAAGACCTTACGGAGTAGTTCCGGCAAGCACCGCTTGCCATAAAGGTCGATACCGTAGTTGGTGGTATCCTGCGCGATCAATATCAGTTCCTTGCAGCCTTCGGCGGCAAGTTTTTCCGCTTCGGCAAGGATATTTTCCATCGGGCGGCTATGATAAGCGCCGCGAATTTCGGGGATGCAGCAATAGGCGCAGCGGTTATTGCAACCGTCGGCAATTTTGAGATAGGCGGTCTCCCTTGGAGAAGTCCGTACCCGCGCGCCTTCCAATTGCAGATGGGCGGTATCGTCAAACCAAGCGATCTTCTCGCCTGCCAGCACCCGCTCCAACGCTTCGCCGATTTTTTGAAAACTGCCTACGCCCAAAAATCCGTCCACTTCGGGCAATTCTTCGGCAATCTCCTTTTGATACCGCTGGGGCAGGCAGCCGGCAACGATGATCTTGCCCACCTTCCCTTCGTTCTTCAAGGCGACAACTTCAAAGATGGTCTCGATGGCTTCTTGCTTTGCCGATTCGATAAACCCGCAGGTATTGATGACCACTGCGGCGCAATCTTCCATCTCGGTGACCAAGGTATAGCCGTTCGTTTGGGCGGCGGCCATCATCTTTTCGGTGTTGATGGTATTTTTTTCACAGCCAAGGCCGATAAATCCTATCTTCATTTATTCTCCTTCTATTTCCAATGCGGTTCGGGCGGTATCAAAATCAAAACCCAGCCGCACCAAACCTTGAAATGCCCGATCCCGCTCCTTGCGGTCGGCAAGGTCGCAGCGGCGGTATTTGCTCTGCAAATGATATTGCGCCGATGCCAAAAAATCGGTTTCCAGCCCATCCACCGCCTCTCTTGCAAGGGATGGATCGATTCCCCTTTGAATGACTTCGGGCAAAATCCGCCGCGGCCCCCAATGCTTAACGGCGGCAAACTTTTCCGCCAGCTTATGAGCAAGGGCTTGGTCGTTGATAAAGCCCTTTTGCTCCATCTTGTCGCAGGTCGCCTCCGCCACCTGCGGCTCGATACCAAAGCGGGTCAGTTTCTCATAGAGCTTTTTGCGGGAAAGATCGCCATAGCCCAAATATTGATAGGCTTTTTCGGTGGCGGGAATGAGCTTCACCGCCAAAAGCAACGCTTCCTGCTCTTCTTCGCCGAAGGGATCGCCGCAATGAATGTCCTGCGCGATCAGAAGCTCTAAGGGGAAGGTCATATAAAACTCCCCATCCACAAAAAGATCCCGCTTGGCAGGATCTTTTTGGTTGGGTATGATATTTGTAATCTCCGGCTTATTCAAAGTCATCCGCCGAAACATCCAGCGAAACCGCAGGCGCTGCGGGCTTTTCTGCCGCAGGGGCTGCCGCAGCAGCGACCGCCTTTTTGGGCTTGCTGACCTTGCTGTCCATCTCTCTTAATGTATCAAAATTATCCCGAATGGCTTGCTCCAACTCGGCATAGATATCGGGATTTTCCCGCAGGAAGTCCTTGGCTTTATCTTTGCCTTGGCCGATGCGGATATCTTTATAGGAGAACCATGCGCCGCTCTTTTTGACCAGCTTGAGCTTTTCGCCCAAATCCAAAAGTTCGCCTTCGCGGGAAATACCTTCGCCATACATAATGTCGAAGGTCGCAGTCTTGAAGGGGGGCGCGACTTTATTCTTAACGATCTTGACCTTGGTGGCGTTACCGATCATCTCGGTACCGGATTTTAAGGTCTCGGTGCGGCGAACGTCCATCCGAACGGAAGAATAGAATTTCAGCGCATTACCGCCGGTGGTGGTTTCGGGGTTGCCATACATGACGCCGATCTTCATTCGCAATTGGTTGATAAAAATCGCCACGCAGTTGGTCTTGGCGAGAACGCCGGTCAACTTCCGCAGAGCCTGGCTCATCAGGCGAGCCTGCAAGCCCACATGGGAATCGCCCATCTCGCCTTCAATTTCGGTGCGGGGAGTCAATGCGGCAACCGAGTCGACGATGATCAGGTCGATGGCGCCCGAGCGGACCAGCTGCTCGGTGATTTCCAATGCCTGCTCGCCATAATCGGGCTGGGAAACCAAAAGGTTATCCACATCCACGCCCAACGCCGCAGCATAGACAGGGTCCAAAGCGTGCTCCGCATCGATAAAGGCGACAGTACCGCCCGCTTTTTGGGCTTCGGCGGCAACATGCAGCGCAACGGTGGTCTTACCGGAAGATTCCGGCCCATAGATTTCGATAATACGACCCTTGGGAACACCGCCGATCCCCAGCGCCAGATCCAGCGAGAGCGAGCCGGTGGGAATGACACCAACATTCATGTGGGTATTATCCCCCAGCTTCATTACCGCCCCTTCGCCAAATTGCTTTTCAATCTGCTCTAAGGCTTTTGCCAATGCGTCTTTTTTATCCGCCATTTTGCTTCTCCTTTATATGTAAAACTTCATTTTAAACCTATATAGTAATTATATAATAACAAAGATAATAAATCAAGAGATTTATCGTTTATTCGCCCATTTCAAAAAGTTCAAAAAGGCGGTCAAAGTTATAGGGGTAGGCGTTGCTCCCGTAAATCTTGACAGGCTTGCGGTCGTTGGAAAAATAAATTTCCAAATCCCATTGCGTTCCGTCTAAAATCATCATACCAAAGCGCTTGGCGGAGTAATTTTTGCGCCATTCACCAATGTGCAGATTTTGAAGTTGCTCTAAAAACGCTTCCTTGTCCCGCGGCTCGATCTCGCTATCGGCAAGGTTGGAAGGGGTGAGGAACAAAGAATGCTCCACATAAAGATGCACCTTATCACCCTTGATGGTGTAGGTTCTGGTCTCATATCCGCCAAAATATCCGCCGATGGTGAATTTCACCTTGCTGATATAGGGAATGTTCGCATCGAAATCCATTGTTTTCTGCTCGGTAGCCGAAGGGGTGTATTCTCCGCCTGCTTCTGCCAGCGCTTGCTTGGCCCGCTCCAAATAATCACGGGCGCAAGAAATTTGAACATCCTCGCTAGGACATATTGCCACCTCCCGATCCTGATAATCGGGATGCTCCATAATGTTTTTCAACCGCCCGATCTCTCGCTTCAATCCGCGAATGACAGTCATAATCTCGTCTGCGGTTTTGCCCTTCAATTTTTCTTCATAAAAGGTCTCGGGGGATATCATCATAATTCATTTCTCCCTTTTCAATTTGTTCTGTTACTTCGCCCGTTAAAATATGGCTTTTGAGGGTGATGATTTTACCTTTGCGGCCGAAGACCCAAACGTTGACTGCGGGTTGCTCGTACCAATGGTCTGTTGCTCTCTCGCCGTAGTTTTTTATGTAATACTCACGAAGATTCTTCTCATACAGTTCTTTATCCAAAATGCTCATTTCATCACTCCTATCTAAATAGCGATTTTGCAAACAGAAATGCAAGAAAGCCAATTCCTAAAAGGCGGTCAATTGATTCCCAATCGGCGCCACTGAAAATAAAGTGAATCAGCATATAACCCACAACAACTATAACAACCCAGCCGCAACCGAAATCCCACTTTCCGCCGCCTCCACCGCCGGAGTTGTTGCCGCCGCTTGTACTGTTAAAGGCATGAAAATCGTTCATATCAGGCATCGCTATAACCCCCTTTTCTTTCTGTATTTCAATTTTAGCACAGGTTGTGTCCTATAAAACGGACTCTGAATGATTAATTTGCAATTTCAAGAACAAAATTGCCGTCTGCGTTGATTCTGAGTGAAAGTGTTTTTATGTATTTTTCAAAAAGCGTTTTGTCCATAAAATCTCCTCTGAAAGTGGTTTTATATATAATATGCAAAACCCTTCCGAATAGTTCACCAGCTTTTGCAAATAATATTTCGGGGTGAAAAAGTTGAACGATTTTTTCGAAGAAAGGCTTCGCGATAACGTAAATGCCTTCAAAACGCTTTTTGAAAAGGACAGTATTATACGATCTCGGAAATTCACCTTCTGCGGCGGTATTGAGGCCTGCCTTATTTATTTCGACGGAATGGTAAACGTCGAGCTTATAAATGAATCTATAATAAAACCCCTCGTTTTATCAAAAGCCACCCCGCCAAAAGATAATCATACGCGC
>CALGEL010000055.1 GCA_937881855.1 uncultured Clostridia bacterium
GTCATCTGCCAAAGAGGTTGAACGAACATCGGGGCTATAGCCATAAAGCTGACCGCCGATTTCGGGTGTGATTATTTCGCGTGCAACTCCCAGATAAAACTTTTCCATACAGATTCTCCATAAGTGTTTTTTACCGATTATTTTTTCAATTTCCATAATTACTGCTCCCTGTATATTACTTAAAAGCTTTTTCACATTTATGAATAGTTGTGTACTGTCCACGATACTGTTCAGCGAAGTTTCTCATTGCGCTCTGTCTGCAATCTGCTTCGACAAAGGCAACACCGTAACCGCCTGCGTCTCGCAGAGGACTTCCCACAGGGGGATTATAAACAATCTTCCAAGTTTCTAACGGACCATAATAAGCACCAAATGACATAATAAATTCCTCCAA
Source organism: uncultured Clostridia bacterium (assembly GCA_937881855.1). GTDB lineage: Bacteria > Bacillota > Clostridia > Oscillospirales > QAKW01 > QAKW01. The sequence continues at coordinate 395 of CALGEL010000055.1, forward strand.
TATTCTATTATATTATAGCACTAGGGTGACAAGAGTAATCCGAACCTGCCTCAAACCGGCATATTTCGGTGCTTTAAGCCAATTTATTCTTGCAAGGCGACAGCCTTGCTGCACCTAAATTGAGCAGAAATCCCTCGAAATCTCCTCGTTTTGAGGTCGGAGATTTTAAAAAGAGCGGATTTGCGCTCAATCAAGGCATAAAACGAAGCTAATGCTGCCGCATTGGCGAGTATTTTAACGAAGGGTGAGCGGAAATCCGCCTTTTTAAAACAGGTTGGGATTACTCTTGCCACCTTATGGAGGATAAAGGAAAAAATGAAAAACGCAGAATTTTTTAAGGCATTGGATCTGATCGAAGCGGAAAAGGGCATCCCCGCCGATTATATGCTGGAAAAGGTGGAAGCCGCGCTGTTGGCCGCTGTCAAGCGTGCTTACGGCAATTCCGATAATGCCGAAGTCATCATCAATAAGGAAAAGAATGAGATCAAATTGATCCAAAAGAAATTGGTGGTGGAAGAAGTCACCGACCCTGTATTGGAAATTTCTTTGGAGGAAGCTCACGATACTGTCAATAAACGCTTGAAGCTGGGCAGCGAAGCCAAGGTTGAGCTTAAAACCAAGGAATTTGGCAGAATTGCCGCCCAAAACGCAAAGCAAGTCATTATCCACGGCATCCGCGACGGCGAGCGCGGTCTGCTCTATCAAGAGTTCAACAGCAAGGAATGTGAAATTATCACAACGACCGTCAATCGCGTCGAGCCCAACGGCAATGTCATTCTCGACATTGGCAAGAGCCAGGCGATGCTGATCAAAAATGAGCAGATCCCCGGCGAAGTGTTCAATCCCGGCGATTTTGTCAAGATCTACGTTGTGGAAGTCCGCAACGCCCAAAGGGGCCCGCAGATTTTGATTTCCAGAACCCATCCGGGCTTGGTCAAGCGGTTGTTTGAATTGGAAGTCCCCGAAATCTTCGACGGTACTGTTGAAGTCAAAGCCATCGCCCGCGAAGCAGGGAGCAGAACCAAGATCGCGGTCTGGGCGCAGGACGAAAATGTCGATCCTGTCGGCGCCTGCATCGGTAATCGCGGCGCGCGTATCTCCAAGGTCTGCGAAGAATTGAAGAACGAAAAGGTGGATGTCATTCGTTACAGCGAAAATTCCGAAGATTACATCGCTTCCGCCCTTTCTCCCGCCAAGATTTTGAGCGTTGCTGCTGACGATGCCACTAAAACCTGCGTGGTTGTGGTCAGCGATGATCAGCTTTCTCTTGCCATCGGCAAGGAAGGTCAGAACGCTCGCTTAGCAGCAAAATTGACCGGCTATAAGATTGATATCAAGCCGCTTTCCAAAGTAGGTGAATAAGCCTTGGCAAAAGAACGTAAAATTCCCATGCGGATGTGTCTTTGCTGCCGCGAGATGAAGCCCAAGCGCGAGCTGGTGCGGGTGGTTCTCAATAAGGAAGGGCAGATCAGTGTGGATCTCACCGGCAAGGCTGCCGGCAGGGGCGCGTATCTCTGCCGCGAGGCGCAGTGTGTGGCAAAATTGCTCAAAACCCGCGCTTTGGACCGCGGATTTTCCCGCAAAGTGGAAGATGCGGTCTATGAGCAGCTGCAAAAGGAGTTGAGCTGCGGTGAATAAAAAATTATTATCGACCTTAGGGCTTTGCCGCCGCGCGGCAAGGTTGCATTATGGGTTTGATATGGTGATGGCAGGGTTAAATAAAACCCATCTTCTGCTGCTGGCAGAAGATTGCTCTGCCCGCACCTGCAAAAATTTAGAAGCGGCAGCGAAGGAATTTCAAATTCCGCTGTATCATCTGCCGTATACCAAGGAACATTTAGGCATCAGCATCGGCACCAAGCCGGTGGGCATCCTCGGGGTGATCGATGCGGGGTTTGCCCGCAGCCTGATGCAATGTATCGAAGGGGGTAAATAATTTGGAAATTAAATACAGAGTGCATGAATTTGCGAAAGATTTTAATGTCAAAAGTGCAGACATTATGAATCTTCTGGATACCGTTGAGAAAAAGGAAAGAACCCATATGGCGGTTCTGACCATTCCCGAATTGGATTATCTTTTTAACCACTATACCAAGAAAAATCAAGTAGAGAATTTCGACGCTTATTTTGCGTTGGCCACCCGCCCCGATCCCGAAGGAACAAAGAAGGCGGAGGCACCCAAAAAGGTAGAAGAGCCCAAGAAGGCAGAAGAGCCTAAGAAGGTGGAAGAGCCCAAGAAGACCGGTCCCAGACTGATCGAAAAGGCACCTGCGGCTCCTGCCCAGCAAAAGACCGGCCCGCGCTTGATCGAAAAGGCACCGCAAAAACCGGCAGAGCCTGCCAAAAAGCCGGCGCCTGTCAAACCGGTGCAGATGCCCAAGAAAAAAGAAAAGGGTCCGCGCCAGGTGCAGAATGTGGAGCGTACCGTTCGGGTGGTGGATACCCGCACCCAAGATGTCAATTTGGGCAAATATGATGATAAACTGATGGATCTTGCCAGCAGCCACGAAGCGCGCAATAACTTCACTTCCGGCAAGCAAAAGATCCAAAAGAAGAATTTCCAGCGTCAAGGGCAGTATGGAAAGAAAAAGAAGGAAACCGAGGCGGAGCGTTTGAAGAGAATCGAATTGCAGCGTAAACAAGCCAAGATGAAAATTCAGGTCCCCGAAGAAATTTCGGTGGGTGAGCTTGCGCTGCGGATGAAGGTCAATTTGGCGCAGGTTGTCAAAAAACTGATGAGCCTTGGGATTTTGGCCTCTGCTTCTCAGATCATCGACTATGATACCGCCTATCTGGTAGCGGAAGAATTTGATATCCGCGTGGAGAAGGAGATCATCCTCTCCATCGAAGATCGCTTGATCGATGACCGCGAGGATACCGCAGAAGAGTTGCAGACCCGCTGCCCCGTTGTCGTTGTTATGGGCCACGTTGACCACGGTAAGACTTCCTTGCTGGATGCCATCCGCAATGCGAATGTTACCGCAGGGGAAGCAGGCGGTATTACCCAGCATATCGGTGCTTATAAAGTGCGTTGCAACGATCAGGATATCACCTTCCTGGATACTCCCGGCCACGCCGCCTTTACCGCCATGCGCGCCCGCGGTGCGTTGGCGACCGATATTGCCATTTTGATGGTGGCGGCGGATGACGGTATTATGCCCCAGACCATTGAAGCGATCAACCACGCAAAAGCTGCCGATATTCCCATCATTGTTGCCATCAATAAGATGGATAAACCCGAAGCCAACCCCGATCGTGTTATGCAGCAGCTGACCGAGTATGAGCTGGTCCCCGAAGCATGGGGCGGCGATACCATCTGCGTCCCTGTTTCTGCCTTGAAGCACGAAGGTATTGATACTCTGCTGGAAATGGTTCTGTTGGTTGCCGAAATGCGGGATCTCAAAGCCAACCCCAATCGTTTGGCCAAGGGTACTGTTATCGAAGCGAAGTTGGATAAGGGTCGCGGCTCTGTCGCTACCGTTTTGGTGCAGAACGGCACCTTGAAGATGGGCGATATCATCATCGCCGGCACCGCGGTCGGTAAGATCCGCGCGATGACCGACGATAAGGGTCGCCGCATCAAGGATGCCGGTCCTTCCACTCCCGTCGAGATCATTGGTCTTGCGGAAGTTCCCCAGGCGGGCGATAGCTTCTTCGTCGTCGAAGACGAGCGGTTGGCGCGTGAGCTTGCCGATCAGCGTAAGAACGATCAAAAATTGCAGGCGCAAAGCCAATATAAAGTCTCTCTGGATGACCTGTTCTCTCGCATTCAGGAAGGCAATATGAAGGATCTGAACATCATCGTCAAGGCCGACGTTCAGGGCTCCGCCGAAGCGGTCAAGGCTTCGTTGGAGAAGATTACCAACGAAGAAGTTCGTGTCCGTGTCATCCATAGCGGTGTCGGCGGCATCAACGAAAGCGACGTAATGTTGGCGGAAGCCTCCGGCGCAATCATTGTCGGCTTCAATATCCGCCCCGATGCCAATGCAAAGGCCTCGGCGGAAAAGGCCAATGTGGATATCCGCCTCTATCGTGTTATTTATGAAGCGATCGAAGAGATCGAAGCCGCGATGAAGGGTATGTTGGCACCGAAGTTTAAGGAAGTCGTCTTGGGTATGGCGGAAGTGCGCCAGACCATCAAGGTTTCCGGCATCGGTACTGTCGCGGGCTGCTATGTCAAGAGCGGTAAGATGGTTCGTAATGCATCCATCCGCTTGATTCGTGATAATATCGTTATTTTCGAAGGTTCTTTGGGCTCCTTGAAGCGGTTTAAGGACGATGCCAAGGAAGTTCTGGAAAACTTCGAATGTGGTATGACCATCCAAAACTACAACGACTTGAAGGAAGGCGATATGATCGAAGCCTTCGAGATGCAGGAGATTAAAGTATAATGGCTCATCGTATTCAAAGAGTAAATGAAGAAATCCGCAAGGAACTTGCAAGGATCCTTCCTCAGCTGAAGGATCCGCGCATCCCTTCGTTGGTTTCGATCACAGCGGTGGAAACCACCGGCGATTTAAAGGAATGCAAGGTTTATGTCTCGGCGCTGCTGGGAGATGAAAAAGAGATGCTCAAAGGCTTAAAATCTTCGGGCAGTTTCATCCGCGGCGCATTGGCAAGAAACTTAAAACTGCGCTATACTCCCGAACTGACCTTTTATGCCGATGCATCCATCAAATATGGTATGCATATCAACGAAAAACTCCACGAACTGGGGTTGGACGGAAGCGGAGAGCAGGACGATGAAGAATAATTCATTGGCAGAAATTGCGGCATTTCTTGCCGCGCAAGAGCGGTTGACCTTGGTATGCCACCATCGCCCCGATGGGGATACCTTGGGCAGCGCATTCGGACTTCGGGATCTTTTGGAACAAATGGGAAAAAAGGTTCTGGTTCTTTGCGCCGATCCCATCTCGCCCCGCTATCGTTTTTTGAGCGATGGGCAAAGAGAATTGGAGGGTGAGCCGCAGGGCGCAATTATTTGCTTGGATATTGCATCCCCCGAAATGGCAGGTTCCTTAAAGGATTTGGCATTGCAGGCCGATGTATCCATCGACCACCATGCCACCAATCCCCGCTATGCCAAAATGAACTATATCGATGCCAATGCGGCCGCCAACGGCGAGATTATGCTCCAATTGGCCAAAGAATTGGCGCCGATGACCCCCAAAGCCGCGGCGGCGTTTTATACCGCCATTGCCACCGATACCGGTTGCTTTAAATATGGCAATACCACCCAAAATACTCATTTGGCAGCCGCAGAGCTGATTGCCTGCGGGATCGATTTGGCGGCGCTCAATCGCCATCTTTTCCAGACCGTTCGCAGAGCCGAGCTGGAGCTGAATCGGATGGCTTTGGAGACCGTACGCTATTTTGCGGAAAACCGCATCGCAACGATGGAAATTACTCTGGCGATGTTGGAGCAATCGGGTGCCGGCGCGGATGAATTGGAGACGATTTCTTCGCTGCCCGCCCAGATCGAAGGGGTGAAGGCGGCGGCAACCTTTAAAGAATTGGCGCCCAACCAATATAAGGTCTCGCTGCGCACCGATGGTTCGGTCCATGGCGGCGAGATCTGCGCCCAATTTGGCGGCGGCGGGCATAAGCAGGCGGCAGGCTGTTCGATGAGCGGTAGTTATGCCGAGGTGGAAAAAACTGTCGTCGATGCGCTTATGAAAGCATTGGAGAATCAATGAACGGAATTTATTTAGTGGATAAGCCTTCGGATATGACTTCTTTTGGCGTGGTGGCGCGGGTGCGTCGCCTGAGCGGTCAAAAATGCGGTCATAGCGGAACGCTGGACCCGATGGCCACCGGCTTATTGCCGGTGATGGCGGGGAAAGCGACCAAGCTATGCGAACTTTTCACCGAAGGAAAAAAAGAATACATCGGAACCTTGCGGTTCGGTCTTTTGACCGATACCGGTGATATCACAGGCAAGACGCTGGAAGAGCGGGCAGGTGCGCCTACCAAGGAGCAGTTGCTTGCGGCTTTGCCTTCTTTTATGGGCAAGATTACCCAGCGCCCACCCATCTATTCGGCCATCAAGGTCGATGGGGTTCCCCTTTATCGCCATGCTCGTGCGGGGCGCGAGATTGAAGTCCCCGAGCGTCAGGTGGAGATCGAGCGGTTGGAGCTGTTGGAGTATGACGAAGAAAAAGGAGAAGCGGTCTTGGCGGTGGAATGTTCCAAAGGGACCTATATCCGCACCTTATTTGTCGATCTGGCGGCAAAATGCGGATGCCTTGGGACCATGGCGGCATTGCGGCGCACCAAGGTAGGGCGGTTTACCATTGATCAGTCCATTCCTTTGGCGGAATTGATGGAGCAATTAGAGCAGGGCAAATCCCCCGCTTTTATTCCTTTGGAAGATGCGCTTTCCTTTTTGCCGCGGTATGAGCCGCCGGAATTCTTTGCAACCCTTTTGAAAAACGGTTGCGCAGTAGATGTTAAAAAGTTTAAAAACCTGCCCCAAACCTTATGTACTGTTTATCACGGTGCGCAGTTGCTGGGGCTGGGTGAAATCATAGAAAAGGACGGAGAGACCTGCTTTAAGGTCGTAACGCATTTATGATCAAAAATCGGGTAGCAGCAATCGGAGATTTTGATGGTGTCCATCGCGGGCATCAGGAGATTTTGCGCCAATTAGTCGCTTGGTCGACCGAATTGGATGCAGAGCCGATGGTCATCTCCTTTATTGCAAATACCAAGGGGAAAAAGGTGATTACCTGCCCCGAAATCAAAGAATATTATATGCGGCAATGCGGTGTCGAGCAGGTGCGATTTCTTCCCTTTGAGCAATGGAAGGATGTCTCTGCCGAGGACTTTGTGGAAAACTTTTTGAAAAAAGAGTGCGGAGTTGTCGGGGTGCTTTCGGGGAAGGACCTGCATTTTGGCAAGGGAAGGGGCGGCAATGAATTTACCCTTCTTTCCCATGGCATTGCGGTGAAAAAGGCGGAGGATCAAAGGATCGGCGCAATGCGGATCAGCTCTTCCGCCATTCGCGGTTGGTTGGAAGCAGGCGAGCTTGCCCGCGCAGAAGAAGCTATGGGGCATCCCTTTGCGCTGATGGGTAAGGTCTGCCGCGGCAAGGGCTTGGCCCATACCTTCGGGTTGCCGACCGTCAATATTTCCATTGCATTAGATCAGCAACTGCCCCCCTTAGGGGTCTATGCCGCTTGGGCAGAAGGGCAGGGTCGACGCCGGAAGGCGGTGGCCAATCTCGGTCTTCGACCCACGGTGGAGAACACCGACCGACCCAATTTGGAAGCGCATCTTTTAGAGGGGGCCGAAGATTTATATGATGAGACCTTGCGGATTGATTTTAAGGCATTTTTGCGTGCCGAAAAGAAATTCAGCAATGTCGAAGAATTGTTTTTGCAGATAAAAACGGATGGGGAACAAAGCAAGGAGGTATTGGAAAGAGAATGAGAAAAATCATCGCTATATTGCTTTGCATCTCCCTTGCAGCGGGGGTTACCGGCTGCAAAAAAGAAGATAAAACCCCTGCGCGGGAAGAAAGTGGCGGAACCGGCTATGGCACCGCCCGCTCCGGCGCATTGATCGAGCAGGATCTTTATTTCCTGCGTCCCTATACCGAGCGTGCGACGGTGGAAGAGAATTTGGGCAGTCCCCAAACCTTTGTCATCTCCAAGGAAAACAGTTGCACCTATCGGTTGTCCAAGGGGGAAGAGTTGACCTTGAATTATACCGAGTCCGATAAATTGGAATCGGCGGAATATAAAAATGCCGATGGAAAAACGCAGGATCTTTTTGCCTATCTCAATTCCATCGGGGTATTGGCAAATTATTCTTCCGGCGAAGTCTATAAGCCCGAAGAACAGCCCGAGCAGGACCAACAACCGACCCAGCAACAGCCCGAGCAGGAGCAAAGCGGATATTTTTCCCAAAAGAGATACGCGTATGCCATGGCAGAGCAGATTCTTAAAGTAGGCGTTCTGCGGGAGACGGTGGTCTCGGCATTGGGCAAACCCAATGGATTCAGCTCAGTGGATTTTGCCAAAGATGGTTATATCATCGATGTCTATTTGATGGACGACGGAAGCACCTTATATCTGGATTACGGCTACGCCCGCACCAAACTGCGCGCCGCCCGCACCGAAAAGGGCGGTACGATTTCAACTTATCTTGGAAAATGGGAAGCCGAATCTAAGCCCGACGGAATCTATCGGGGCGACCGCAACAGTCATCTTTTTAATTCCTTGAAAAAGAATACCAAACCTTCGGAAATATACAGCCGTTTCGGTGCGCCCGATTGGTTGGAAGGAAATGCCGATCATTATCGGGATGCGTATCTTTTGCAGGATGGCTCGGTGGTATATTTGGATTTCGGCGATGGCCATTCCTTGCTGACCGCCGCATCTATCGTAAAATTTGACGGTGGGATTACACCGATTCAGTTGAGGTAAAACTATGAAAAAACGGTTCATCGCCATTTTAATGATGATTATACTGCTTGTTTGCTGTACTTCCTGCCGCTCTAAGCAGAGCGATCTGAAATTTTATGTACTCAAAAAAGCGGATGTAACAGAAAATATGACAGAGTCTGCCTTGCTGGCCGCCGCCAAAAGCCAAGGGCGGGTCGCCTTTACAGGCGAAGATTTGCGGGGCTGGTATTGGCCCGATCATCAGGTGCTGCTGCGGGATCTTTCGGTCCACGGCGGCGCGCAAAAGGGCGGCAGCAAGCTGTTTCAGGCCGAGGCAGGCGATGTATTTATTTTAGCGCTGGGCAACCGCATCATTTATAGCGGCGGTTTTGCTTTGGCCGAGGAGACCTTGGGCGATACCAAGGAAATCTATATCCAAGACGGAACGGCCGATAACTTTGCGGTTGCCTGCCGCAACGAATATGAAGCGAAGGATGATCCGCGCAACGTGGATATTTTATATGATTATTTAGCAGATCATAACCTGCTTTCCGGTGTGAATTGATTTCAAAGTAAAGGAGAGTGAATAAATATGCCACCCCCGATGGGTCCACACAGACACGGTCCACAAATGGAATTGACCAAAGAAGAAAAAAAGAATATGCCCAAGATCACGCCCGCACTGTTGAAGCGGATGTTGGCGTGGCTGAAGCCTTATCGATTTCAGTTTCTTTTGGTGCTGGTATTTATCGCAGTATCGGGCGTGCTTTCCATTGTCCCTTCACTGTTGACAGGGCAGATGATCGACGAAGGGCTTTACAATAAGGACGTTCCCTTATTGGTGAAGTTGGCGTTGCTTTCCCTGGCGGTGTTGGTCGGTTCCAGCCTGATTTCTGCCGGCGAAGTGTATCTCACCACATGGATCGGGCAGCATATTACATATGATATGCGCAATAAAATGTATGCCCATCTGCAAAAGATGGACCACCGCTTTTTTACCGCCAATTTGCAGGGCGATATCATCACCCGAATGACCGAAGATATCGGCGGAGTGCAATCGGTGCTGACCTCCACATTCCTGAATATTTTCAGCAATGCGGCAACGGTTGTGATCGTCATGGTCGCGATCTTTGAGAAAAGCTGGATTTTAGGGTTGGTGGGGATGGCCATTGTTCCCTTTTTGGTGTTGCCCACCCGCTCGGTGGGTAAGCGCCGCTGGAAAGTGGCGGATCAGACCCAAAAGCAACGGGATAAATCCAACCAAATTCTTCATGAGACATTGAGCGTCAGCGGTCAGTTGTTGGTCAAATTATTCACCAACGAAGAGCGGGAATACGAAGCCTATCGCAAGGTCAATAAAGAAGCTACCCGCTTGGCAATCAAAGAGCGTTTGATGGGTATGTGGTTCTGGCGCTTGATGCATATCCTGCGGGGGATGGGGCCGTTGCTCATTTATGTCGTCGCCGGTATGCTGATGGTCAAAAACGATCAGATTACGGTGGGCGATGTCACCGTTATTGTGGCATTGTTTAATAAATTGTATCACCCCATTGACCAGCTTTTGAACGTGCAGGTGGATGTCATTCGTTCGATGGCGCTCTTTACCCGTATTTTTGAATATTTCGATCTTAAACCTGCGGTAGCGGATGTCCCCAATGGATTTGCGCCCGAGCAGGTCAAAGGAGATGTGGCATTCAAAAATGTTTCCTTTTCTTATACCGAGGAGTTGCCGCTTTTGGAAGGGATTGATTTTAGCGCCGATGCAGGCAAGACCATTGCCATTGTCGGCGCCAGCGGCGGCGGAAAATCCACGCTGGTCAATTTGATCCCCCGCTTATTTGATGTTTTGGGCGGGGAAGTTTCGCTGGATGGTGTGGATGTTCGCAAGTGGCAGTTGAAGGCGTTGCGGCGCAATATCGCTGTGGTCACGCAGGAGACCTATCTCTTTAATGATACTGTTCGCGCCAACCTGCTTTATGCCAAGCCCGAAGCCTCGCAGGAGGAATTGGAGCAGGCGTGCAGGGATGCCAATATCCATGATTTTATCATCAGCCTGCCCCAAGGGTATGATACCGAAGTGGGTAACCGCGGCTTTAAGCTCTCGGGCGGCGAAAAGCAGCGCCTTTCCATCGCCCGCGCCATTTTGAAGGACCCCAAGGTCCTGATTTTGGACGAAGCGACTTCGTCCTTGGATTCCATCTCCGAAAGCTTGATCCAGCAGGCCATCGGCCCGCTGCTGGAAGGCAGAACTGCCATTGTCATTGCCCATCGGCTGACGACGATTTTGGCGGCAGACCAAATTTTGGTGATGGAAAAGGGCAAGATTGTGGAGCGTGGGCGCCACGAAGAATTGGTAGAAAATAACGGAGTCTACCGCGAACTGTATGAGACCCAATTCCGCTACGCGCTGGATGATTATGAGCGCAGAAAACAGTAAGTCCTATGGAGGAAAATAATGTTAAAGAAATTAGCGGGTTGTATCCGCGAATATAAGCTTGCTTCGATCCTTTCTCCCATCATTGTCATGCTGGAAGTTGTGATCGAATGTATCATTCCGTTTATCACCGCCAAGATGGTCAATGCCATCGCGGCAGGATGCGAAATGATTACCATTTATAAATATGGCGGAATGCTGCTGATTATGGCAGCCCTTTCGCTGACCTGCGGCGCTTTGGCGGGGCATTATTGCGCCACCGCTTCTTGCGGCTTTGCTAAAAATCTGCGGAAGGATTTATTCCATAAAGTGCAGGAATTTTCCTTTGGGAATATTGACCGTTTTTCCACTTCCAGTTTGGTCACGCGGTTGACCACCGATGTGTCAAATGTGCAGATGGCCTTTATGATGCTTGTCCGCACCGCTTTTCGCGCCCCCTTTATGATGATCTTTGCCTTCACAATGGCATTCATTATGGGTGGCAAGATGGCGTGGGTCTTTGCGGTGGTCATTCCCATTTTGGGCTTCGGCTTATTTTTGGTCGCCCGCTTGGCAATGCCCATCTTCCGCAAGGTCTTTAAGAAATATGATGCGCTGAATAATTCGGTGCAGGAAAATATCCAAGGGATGCGGGTGGTCAAAGCCTATGTCCGTGAGGAGCGGGAATGTGAAAAGTTCAATGCCGCTTCCGAAGATGTGGCAAAGGATTTCACCCGCGCCGAAAAGATTTTGGCATTCAACCATCCCTTAATGCAGTTTTGTATGAATATGAATATGATCGTTGTCATCTTCTTTGGATCGCAGCTGATCATTCGTACCGGCGGGGTTGCCTTTAATGTGGGCCAATTTTCCGCATTGCTCACCTATGGTGTTCAGATTTTGATGAGCCTGATGATGCTCTCAATGATCTTTGTTATGGTCACTATGTCGGGGGAATCTGCCCGCCGTATCGTGGAAGTTTTAGACGAAGAAAGCCTTATTCAAAACCCTGAAAATCCCATAATGCAAGTGCCGGACGGCAGCCTGCAATTTGAAAATGTCAGCTTCAAATATTCCGAAAAAGCGGAGCAATATGCTTTGCAGAATATCAATATTTCTATCCCTTCGGGTGCCACTGTCGGCATCATCGGCGGAACCGGCAGCAGCAAGACCACCTTGGTGCAGCTCATTTCCCGCCTTTATGATGTCTCCTGCGGGTGTGTGATGGTGGGCGGAATCGATGTCCGCAACTATGATCTTAAAACCTTGCGGGATGAAGTTTCGGTGGTGTTGCAAAAGAATGTGCTATTTTCCGGCTCGATTAAAGAAAATCTCCGCTGGGGCGATGCCGATGCCACCGATGAGCAGTTGATCCACGCTTGCAAATTGGCCTGCGCCCATGATTTTATTATGCAGTTCCCCGATGGGTACGATACCCATATCGAGCAGGGCGGAACCAACGTTTCGGGCGGGCAGAAGCAGCGGCTTTGCATCGCTCGCGCTTTGCTTAAAAAGCCTAAGATCTTGATTTTGGACGATTCCACCAGCGCGGTGGATACCCATACCGATGCGATGATCCGCAAGGCGTTCCGAGAAGAGATCCCCAATACCACCAAGCTGATTATTGCTCAGCGCGTTTCTTCGGTGGAAGATGCCGATCTTATTTTGGTCATGAACGGCGGCAGGATCGACGATGTGGGCAACCATCAAGAACTGTTGGCAAGGAATGAGATTTATCAGGAAGTATACCATTCTCAGACCAAAGGGGGTGGGGAAGATGCCTAAAAAAATCGATACTCGCCCGCCCATTCAGGTCCCAAAGGGCACCTTGCTGCGCGTGGTCAAATTATTGTTTAAGGACTATCCCGTTCATCTTTTAGTGGTGGCAGTCTGTTTGCTGACTTCGGCGGTTTCCGCCACCCTGCCTTCGCTCTTTATGAATAAAACCATTAAACTGATCGAGCAGGGTTTGGCGATCGGCAAAGAGCTTGGCTGGGAAGCAGGTCTTCAAGCGGTGGCAGGGGATATCACCCGCCTGACGCTGATTTTGATGGGCGTCTATGCGGTGGCGCTGACCTGCTCTTTCACCTATAATCGCTTGATGGCGATTGTTACCCAGGGCTTTTTGCATAAGATGCGGGTGCGGATGTTCGGCGGGATGCAACGGTTACCGTTGCGCTATTTCGATAGCCATACCCATGGCGATATTATGAGCCATTATACCAACGATATCGATACTCTGCGGCAGTTGGTCTCTCAGAGCCTGCCCAACCTGCTTAATGCCATTGTGATTATTACAATGTGTATCTCTATTTTGTCCTATTATAGTTTATGGATGTTTATAGTGGTGCTGCTGGGGGTAGTGGCAATGTTCACCGTCACCAAGACAGTGGGTGGAAACAGCGCCCGTTTCTTTGTTCGCCAACAGCAATCGATGGGCAAAGTGGAAGGCTTTGTGGAAGAGATGATGACCGGCCAAAAGGTCGTCCAGGTCTTTAACCACGAAGAGCAGACCAAAGCCGATTTCGATGGATTAAACGAGCAACTCTTTAAGGACGCAGAAAGCGCCAATAAATTTGCCAATATCCTGATGCCCATCTTGGGGAATATCGGCAACATTATGTATGTTGCGGTGGCGGTTGCGGGCGGTGCGTTGATGATCTTGAAGGTCCCCAACCTTTCTTTGGTTGGCTATGGCGCGCCCTTGACCATTGCGGCGGTGGTTCCGTTCATCAATATGACCCGCCAATTTTGCGCCAATATCTCTCAAATTTCGCAGCAGGTCAATGCGGTGGTGATGGCGCAGGCAGGTGCCGCGCGACTCTTTGCATTGATGGATCAACAGCCCGAAACCGATGAAGGCTATGTCAAATTGGTCAACTGCCGCGAAGAAAACGGCGAGATTATCGAATGCCCCGAGCGGACAGGGATGTGGGCTTGGAAACATCCGCATCAAGCGGATGGGACCGTCACCTATACCAAGTTGGCAGGGGATGTGGTGCTGGACCATGTGGATTTCGGGTATGTGCCTGAAAAAATGGTGCTCCACGATGTCACGCTCTTTGCCGAACCCGGTCAGAAGGTCGCCTTTGTGGGCGCCACCGGCGCAGGTAAGACCACCATTACCAACCTGATTAACCGTTTTTACGATATTGCCGATGGTAAGATCCGTTACGATGGCATCAATATCAATAAGATCCAAAAAAGTGATCTTCGCCGCTCTCTCGGCGTGATCTTGCAGGATACCAATCTCTTTACGGGGACCGTAATGGAAAATATCCGCTATGGCAAGTTGGATGCCACCGATGAAGAATGTATCCAAGCGGCGAAATTGGCCAATGCCGATGATTTCATCCGCCGCCTGCCCGAAGGATATCAGACCATGCTGACCGCCAACGGCTCCAATCTTTCCCAAGGTCAGCGGCAGCTGCTCTCCATTGCCCGCGCCGCGGTGGCCGATCCCCCGGTTATGATTATGGACGAAGCTACTTCTTCCATCGATACCCGCACCGAAGCCTTGGTGCAAAAGGGTATGGATCGGTTGATGAAGGGCAGAACCGTCTTTGTCATTGCCCACCGTCTTTCCACTGTCCGTAATGCCGATGTCATTATGGTCTTGGAGCAAGGGCGGATCATCGAGCGGGGTAACCACGAAAAGCTGATCGCAGAAAAGGGAAAATACTATCAGCTATATACCGGCGCCTTTGAACTCGAATAATTATAAACCGCTGAAATGGGCGGCTTTTCCGATTTTCGATCCTCGACGTATCGACATACGCCATCGGCTCGAGAAATCGAAAAATCCATCCCATTTGAGCGGTTTTTGTTTTTTTTACAAAATAAAATTTTGCATTGCGGTGTCATTTAGTGTATGATAATATAAAGAAAAAGGATATTTCAAGGAAGTTTAAAATAATGAAAAACTTTAAGAAAATATTTTTATGGATATTATTACCAATACTGTTGCTGTTGGTTTGGCTGGTGGAAATGTGGTTTGGGTTTATTCCAAAACCGCATTATACCGCTGAAGATTTTAATATCAAAACCTTGCAAAGTACGGTGGATTTTGATGGTGACGGCATCGACGATTATGCGGATATCTTGGCGGGTGCGAAAAAGGATGCCCAAAATAGACCCCACTATCGCAGTGCCTATTATCAAGGTGGCTATCCGCCCGAAAACGAAGGGGTCTGCACCGATCTGGTCTGGCGCGCCTTTCGGGCGGCGGGCTATTCCCTGCGGGAAATGGTGGATGCGGATGTTCGTAACCGCCCCGAGGCGTATCCCCATATCGAAAAATCCGATGCCAATATCGACTTTCGGCGGGTGACAAATTTACATATTTTTTTCGAGCAATATGCCAAAGCCCAAACCTCCGATATTGATGCCATCGATCAATGGCAGCCGGGCGATATTGTGATTTTTGGAAATAATAAGCATATCGGCATTGTTTCCGATCGCCGCAATGCCAAGGGGCAACCCTATATCCTTCATAACGGCGGTCAATTCCAAAGGGAAGAAGACTATCTGCCCCGCGCCAATGTGACCGCTCATTATCGGTTTGATGCTTCCGTGGTGCCTTCCGGTGCGGCTTTGCCTTATAAAAATTCTTGACGATGGGCTCCTTTTTCCTATATAATAAAAATATATAGGAATTAGGAGGTATTTGAAATGATTTGTAGAAATTGCGGAAATGAGAATTGCGATCAAGCGGTGGTCTGCGTTCATTGCGGAGCCGCAGTGCAGCAAGAACCCCCTGCCGCCCCACAACCCCAGAAAGTAATGATTCCGCTGGCATATAAGCCCTTGGGCGCTTGGATGTATTTCGGGTTATCACTGCTCTTTTCCATTCCGTTGGTCGGCTTGATCTTTCTGATTATTTTCAGCCTTGACGACAGCAACATCAATCGGCGGAATTTCGCCAGAAGCTATTGGTGCAGTATGCTGGTATGTGCAGGATTTTTTGTCTTAATGATGATCTTGCTTTTGGTGTTCGGGTTTACGTTCTTTGATGTATTCAACGAAATGATGTATTATTAAAATAAAAAAGTCAGGTTTTCAAAACCTGACTTTTTTATTATTCTAAGATATAAACATTGACGGTTCTTCTACCGAAGCGGTAGGCTTCTGCGCGGGAATTGACGCAGATATCAATGATATTGCCCTTGATCGCTCCGCCTGTATCGGCGGCGATCGCTTCGCCGTAGATATATTTACCGTCGGCGGATTCCACATAAACGCGGGTTCCCAAGGGAATGACCTTCGGGTCCACCGCGATAACACCCCATTGGGCGGGGCGACCGGTAGCGGTACTGCCGCCGGCGGCATAAGCGGTACATTCCATTGCCATTCTCTTAACATAGTTTGTGGGGGTGGATGATGTGGTCTTGAAGGAAGATTTGATCTTGCTTCCGATCTCCACGATCCGCTCCACCGGCTCTTCGATAATCTCTTCGTCGATGAGCTTTCGTTCGGCTTCTTCGCCGTTGATATAGGTGACCTTGTAGGTCATCTTCTTCTCGCCGTTTTTACCCTTTTGGATCTCGCGGCTGTTGCCGACATAAAGATCATCGGTACGGATCTTTTTGGTATCATATTCGATTTCTTCGGTCTCTTCCACCGTTTCGGTGCGGACACGGTCAACGCGAATCTCCATTCCGCTCTCCAACGCCTGCTCCAAGGGTTGATCGACGATGTCTTCATCGCCGCAGGTAATGCCCGCTTTCTTCAAAGCGTCGGCAACGGTCCCTTTTGCTAAAAGGACAACTTCCTTTTCACCGTCTGCAAAAACATAGGTGGGGAAGGCACGGGCAATGGAAAGGGTGATCTCGCCGCCATCTTCCACCATCGAAACTTCATCGCCTTCTCCTAAAAGAAGATTATTGCGTTCCAAAATGGACTCTTCGTCGGTAAACACCGAATAATATTTGGCAATCTGCTCGCCATCGTCCAGCACCGTTACCCTATGAATGGAGACAGTGACCACAGACATCAGCATCGAAAGGGTCAGTAAACTGCAAACAACAGTGGTGGCAATGCGATGATGCTTCATCAAATTGACCGCCTTTTGCAATTGCGGGATACTAACCTTGACCGCCTTTTGCCAAAGGGCGATCAATTTAGTTTTAATGTGTAACATAAAAAACGAACTCCTTATTCGTTACAGATGAATGGGATTTTGGTTTGAAAATCATCTGTACTTAGTTTGGATTTCCATTTCCAATTTATGCAATCCAAGGTCATTCCATTACAAAACAGACCAAAAGAATTACAAAACCGTTACACATTATAGCCGATAAATCGGGTTTTGTCAAGAGTTTTGGGGCAAAAAGTAACAACTCTGTAACTTTTTAAAAGAAAATGACCTTCTTTTCAGAAGGTCATTGGTAAAACATATTGGATGATGGATAGGTATTGCAAAAGGGAACCGATCAGCGTAAAAAGATGCATCAAAAAATGGGTATAGGGGCTTTTGGACCGATAAAGCAGGATCCCTGCCGAATAGAAAAGCCCGCCGCCCAGCATATAGATCAGCCCTGCGGGTGCCATTTTTTGCAGCATGGGGTAGGCAGCGATAATGATTGCCCATCCCATCAATAAGTATATATAGGAAGAAATTTTATTGAACTGATTTAAGAAAAGGCTGCCCAAAACAATGCCTAAGGTTGCCATGCCCCATTGGATGCCAAAGATGGTCCAGCCCCAGCCCCCTTTCAGAGTAATTAAGGTGACAGGGGTATAGGTCCCTGCGATCAGCAAAAAGATGGTGGCGTGGTCCAAAATCCGAAAGACCTTTTTGGCTGCCCGCGCGGTTAGCGCATGGGAAAGGGTGGAGATGGTATAGAGAATGATCAGCGATGCGCCGTAGATGGCGGATGCCGCCACCGCCCACGCATTGCCGCGGGTGGCGGAAAGGACGATCATTTGAATCAGCGCATAAATGCCGAAAAGGGCGCCGAGCCCATGGGTAATGGCGCAAAAGATCTCTTCCTTCACCGGATAATAAACCGGCGTACAACGTTCGTTTTTGGTGTTCATAATATTATCCTAAATATTTGGCCGCCCGCTCGATGGAGTCCTTGGAATTTTTCCAATCCTCCTTGGCATAGCGGTAATCGAATTTCTTGCAGAACCAATCCAGATCTTCTTTTAATGTTTCCAGATAGGTATGGTTGCATTGGTTCAATGCTTCGTTGAAGGCGGCGCGCTCCTTTTTGCCCAACGCTTTTTCTGCCATTTCCAGCAACCGTGTGCTATGGGTTTCGCAGAAATATTCCTGCTCGGCAAAAAGCTTGCGGAATTTTTCGTCCGAAGAGTAAAGATAGCAGATGTTATCCAAAACCCGATTCATAAAGAGATTCATCCGCCCGCAAAGGTAGCAGCTTTTACGCGCTTCGCCGTAAGCGGCCGCATTGCGCTTAATGTCTTTTTTGAAAAGGCGGTCTTCCAGCTCTGCAATATGGGTGGAGAGCATCAGCGCCATCGGCAGTTTATTGCCCGATTGGCAAAGCAACCCCAAATGCTTTTTGCAAAAGCCCTTGCGGTTGGTCTCCTTGCGGGTATCCGGCTCCATCATCGCCGCCCCTAAAATACGCTCGATCTCTTCCCCTTCCAAAAGGTTATGCAGGCTGCAGATCGGGCAGCCGCATTTCTGGGAAAATGCCTCATTGATTTTGATTGAATATATTTTTTCTGCCATAACTTTTCCTTTCTGTAACCACTTTTTGCCCTGCCTCATAAGATAAAGCAAATAAGCAAAAAGGAGGGAATGCACATGTGCGGATGCTTTAACGATCTCTTCGAGAACAATGGCTGCTGGATCATCATCATTGCTATTATTTTGCTGTGGTGCTGCTGCAACGACTAAAAATTAAAATCGGTAAAAATGGGTTCTTTTCCGATTTTTTGCCCTTGACGTATCTTGATACGCCTGCGGTCAAAGAAATCAAAAAATAACCTCATTTTTCCACGATTTTAAAAGTGGGAGAATGGATGAAGAAATCAAAAGCTGCATCCATTTTCTCTCGTTTTTAACAAAAATTTCTGTAAAAAAGCCCCTTGCCCTTGGCAAGGGGCTCTTCTTTATTCTTTATTATACTATAACTAACGAAATCGGTCAATATAAAATCAACCGCCGCTACCCCGATTCATTTGGGTGGCGGCGGTTGTGTTATTTCTTTCGGATTCTATAAATGGTTTGGGCGAGAAGGACAGCAAAAGCGGTGATGATGGCAAGGCGAATCAGGTAAATCAGTAGAATGATTACCCTATGCAGACTGCTTTGTGCCAGCGCCAGTTTCATAGACAGATCCAACAGGAGAGTTCCGGACAGGTACTCTTGAAATAGGTATGCGAGGGGCATCAAGCAGAGCGTAATAAGGTGCAGCTTTATATTTTTAACAGGTTGTTTTCGGAAGAAAAGGGCAGTATAGATGACCACCGCCAGCATCAACAGAAATAAAGCAAAACCGGATGGTATATACTGATTTGTCGCAGGGTGGGGACGGAAGAGCGCAAAGAAACAGTTCCAGCTCAATCCCATAGAGGTTTTTAACAAGATTGTGGTAAAGAGATAGAGTGTCCAGATGAACCGCAAAAGCGTTCGCTTTCTGCTGAACAGCAGAATAAATCCCAGCACGGCAAGGGGGAGCGGAATAGAGATATAATATTCCAACCAGCCGCCGCCAATGAAACCGTTCAGAAAACCGAGTCCGGAAAGTACCAAAAGGACGGCGGCGAGGACCTTGCGCCATGTGGGGATAGAAGTCTTTGCAGCGGGCGTTTCGGAGTCGGATACATTTAAAGATTCCGCGGTCCCTTTTAAGAGATAATCAGTGGTGGTTTCAAATAGTTCGGAAAGACGGACGGTCTTTTCAAAGTCCGGGGTCGCTGTACCGTTTTCCCAGCGGGAGATCGATTGACGGGAGACTGCCAAGTGTTCCGCCAACTCTTCCTGCGATAGATTTTTTTCTTTTCGTAATTGATACAGCCGTTCACCAAAGGTCATTTGATCGCCTCCTTTGATTAAATTATAAAGGGGGAAGACCGAAAAGTCTATATCATTTAATGGAAATTTCCGCAACAGGATGTTGCATTTTAAAAAAGAATCCCGCCGCACCCCAATTCATTTGGGGTGGCGGCGGGGTTTGCTTTATTTTATTCATCAAACAGGGTGACCTGGTCGCTGGGCAGGTCGGCTTGGCGCAGCAGGTGGCCGACGGCCGGGATATTCTTGGTGCGGTAATAGGAAAGGTTGGTGAGCCCTGCCTCTGCCACCGTCTTGGCATCCACCAGGGTATGCTTGGCCTTTTGGGTCATTACCTTGACGCCTTGGGTGGATTTGGAAGTTTTGGCGGGGATCAATGCCGAATGGATCACCAGACCCTTATTATTATCGGAAATCAGCAGCAGATCGCATTCTTCCTGCAACTGCAAAATTGCCGCCAGCGGAGCTTTATCGCTATAAGCGTTGATCAGGCGGCGGCGGTTGCTCACCGTCTTATAGGAAGATAAGGGCACCTTGGCGGCCTTACCGTTCTCAAAGAAGAAGAGCATATCGCCCTTATAATCGACGGTAACCGCCATGGCAACCACCGTCTCATCCTGCTCCATCTCTAACTTGGCGGGCAGGTAATCACCCAGCAGGCTGGCCTTGGTATCTTCAAAATCATAGCCCTTGGCCTTATAGGCGTTCTGCTTGGATGTGAAGAAGATCAGCTCTGCCTTATTGGTGGATTCCACCATCCGCCGCAGACCGTCGCCGTCCTTATATTTCTGGGCGCTGTTCATCCGCAGGGACTGGGGAGTGATCTTTTTGAAATACCCTTCCTTGGAAAGGAAATAGGTGCAGGGATAATCTTCGATATGGTCGGTCTCATCGATCTCTTGGATCTGATCTTCATAGACCAGCTCGGTCTTGCGGGGATAGCCATAGACCTTTTTGATCCGTTTGAGATCGTTTTCGATCAAGCGGTAAACTTTGGTGCGGCTTTTAAGGATCGCTTCCATTTCGGCGATCTCTTTTTCGAGTTCTTCAATCTCTTCCAGCCGATGAAGGATATATTCCTTATTCAGATGGCGCAACTTGATATTGGCGATATATTCCGCCTGAATTTCATCGATGCCGAAGCCGATCATCAAATTGGGGACAACTTCTTCTTCATGCTCGGTATCCTTGACGATCTGCACCGCCTTATCGATATCCAGCAAAATCTTTTTCAGACCTAAAAGCAGGTGCAGTTTTTCCTTTGCCTTATTGAGTTGGAAATAGGTGCGCCGCTTAATACATTCGGTGCGGAACGCCACCCATTCTTCAATCAACTGCTTGACGCCTAAAACCATCGGCATTCCGCCGATCAGAACGTTAAAGTTACAGCCGAAGGAATCTTCCAGCGGGGTCATCTTAAAGAGTTTCGCCATCAATTTTTCGGGGTCGGTGCCGCGTTTCATCTCGATGGAGATCCGCATACCGGTCTTATCCGACATATCCTTCACATCGTTGATCTCGCGGACTTTACCGCTCTTATAAAGCTCGATGATCTTATCGATGATGGCTTCCACCGTGGTGGTATAGGGGATCTCGGTAATGGTGATGAGATTGCCCTTGGGCTCCACCTCATATTTGGCGCGAACGCGGATGGAGCCGCGGCCGGTCTCATACACTTCTTTGATCTGGCTTTGGTTGACCAGCAGGCGACCGCCGGTGGAAAAATCCGGGCCGGGCATCGTCAGCTCGATGGGATGGTCGGGGTTTTCCATCAAAGCAATCACCGTATCGCAAACTTCACTCAAATTAAAGGAACAGATATTGGATGCCATACCCACCGCGATACCTTGGTTGGGGGTGGTGAGAATGGTGGGGAAGGAGACCGGCAACAAGGTCGGCTCGGTGGTGGAATTATCGTAGTTGGGAACAAAGTCCACCGTATCTTTATCAATATCGTCGAACATTTCCTTGCAGATGGGGGCAAGTTTCGCTTCGGTATAGCGAGAGGCGGCATACGCCATATCGCGGGAATAGACCTTACCGAAGTTGCCCTTGGACTCCACAAAGGGGAGCGGAAGCGCTTCGTTACCGCGGGATAAGCGGACCATTGTCTCATAGATGGCGCCGTCGCCGTGGGGGTTTAGGGTCATCGTCGCGCCGACGATATTGGCGCTTTTGACCAATTCGCCGTGCAGCAGATTCTTTTTATACATCGTATAAAGAAGCTTGCGGTGGGCAGGCTTCAAGCCGTCGATCTCAGGAATAGCGCGGGAGAGAATGACGCTCATGGCATAGGGCATATAGTTGGTCTCTAAGGTCTCCACAACGCCCTGCAAAATCGGCTCTTTTTCAATATATACTTTTTCTACTTGTTTTTTTCTTGCCATAGTCCATTCACCCCCTTACGAAAGATCCAGATCATCCAGATAGCGATGACCGTTGGCGGCAATATAATCCTTCCGCCCTGCCAGATTATCACCCAGCAAAATATCGAAGATCCGCGCGGTCTCTTCCGCGTCGGAGGGCGTCACCTTGATCAAGCGGCGGGTTTCGGGGTTCATAGTGGTCTGCCACATCATTTCAGGCTCATTTTCACCCAAACCTTTGCTCCGCATAATCTTGACCTTATGCCCATCCAATTTTTGCAAAAGCTCTTCCTTTTCTTTTTCGGTATAGGCAAAGTAGGTCTGTTTTTTGGTTTTATCGGTAATCTCATAAAGGGGAGATTCCGCAATATAGACATAGCCCTTTTCGATCAAGGTCGGAGTCAGGCGGTAAAGCATCGTCAGGATCAGGGTGCGGATCTGGAAACCGTCCACATCCGCATCGGTGCAGATGATGACCTTATTCCAACGCAGGGCGTTGAGATCAAAACTCTGCAAGCCCTTGGCGGTTTTGCCGCTGATTTCCACACCGCAACCCAAAACCTTCAAAAGGTCGATAATAACATCGCTTTTAAAGATTTTGGCATATTCCGCTTTGAGACAGTTGAGAATTTTACCGCGGACCGGCATAATCGCCTGAAAGTCACTATCCCGCCCTTGCTTGCAAGAACCCAGCGCGGAATCACCTTCCACGATATAGATCTCTCTTTTAGCGACATCTTTGGTCTGGCAATCGACAAATTTTTGCACCCGATTGGCCATATCAATGGAGCCGGAGAGCGCTTTTTTGACATTGATGCGTTCCTTTTCGCTCTTTTCCCGCGCCCGCTTATTGACTAAAATTTGATTGGTGATTTTAGCGGCTTCGTTGGGATTTTCAATGAAATAGATCCGCAGGTTTTGGCGCAGAAAATCGGTGGTACATTCCTGAATAAATTTATTGGTAATACTCTTTTTGGTCTGGTTTTCGTAGGAAGTGATGGTGGAGAAACAGTTGGAGACAAAGACCAAGCAATCGGCCACATCCGCAAAGGTGACCTTGCTTTCGCCCTTATTATATTTTCCGTTGTTTTTCAGATAGGCATCTACTTCCGCCACAAAGGCGATTTTCGCCGCTTTATCGGGGGCGCCGCCATGCTCCAAAAAGCTGGAATTATGGTAATATTCAATCAAATTGACTCGGTTGGAAAAGGCTACGCAGCAGGAAAGCTTGACCTTATATTCGGGGCGATCTTCCCGATCACGACCCACCCGCTCATCCTGCCAAAAAACAGGCTGGGAAAGGCTGTCTTCTCCCAACAGTTCCCGCACATAGTCGGTAATGCCTTCTTTATAGCAATATTCCTTGGTTTCAAAGCCCTTTTCGGTCTCGTTTTTGAAGATGAAGGTTAGCCCTGCATTGACCACCGCCTGCTTTTGCAAAATATCTTCATAATAGGAAGCGTCCACCGCAATATCGGTAAAAACATCCCGATCGGGTTTCCAATGAATAACAGTACCGGTACGCTTGCCGGCAACTTCTTCTTCGGTCAGCCCGCCGATATTGAAGCCCTTTTCAAAATGCAGGGTATGCTTCTTCCCATCGCGATAGACCGCAACATCCATATATTCGGAGGCAAATTGAGTAGCGCAAGCGCCAAGGCCGTTGAGACCCAGCGAGTATTCATAATTTTGCCCTTGGTTGGTATTATATTTACCGCCCGCATAAAGTTCGCAGAAGATCAGCTCCCAGTTGAACCGTTGCTCTCTTTGGTTATAGCCGACCGGCATACCGCGCCCGAAATCTTCCACTTCGACGGAATTGTCTTGATAGCGAGTGACGATGATTTTATTGCCATGCCCTTCCCGCGCTTCGTCGATCGAGTTGGAAAGGATTTCAAAAATCGCATGCTGGCAACCGTCCAATCCATCGGACCCGAAGATGACGCCCGGACGCAGCCGAACTTTATCGGGACCTTTTAATTGGACGATACTTTCGTCGTTATATTCGTTCTTTCGTGCCATATTTTCCTCCGAAAACACATTTTTCATAACTAACTTATTATACTAATTTTTACTACTATTGTCAAATCAAAAAAAGACTTGCAATCTAATGAAAAAGTATGTATAATAAATTATTAATAACTATAAAAAAAGATAAAAAGGAGAAGGAAGTAGAATGAATTACGCAAGCAAAGTTTTGAAAGAAGCCTTGACCTTCGATGATGTGTTGCTGGTGCCCGCCAAGAGCGAGGTTCTGCCCAATATGGTCAAGCTCAATACCCGCCTGACCAATAAGATCAAGCTGAATGTTCCCTTGATGAGCGCCGCGATGGATACCGTTACCGAAAGCAAAATGGCGATCGCTATGGCGCGGGAAGGCGGCATCGGTGTTATTCATAAGAATATGACCATCGAGCAGCAAGCGGAAGAAGTTCAGCGGGTAAAGCGCAGCGAGAACGGTGTTATTCACGAGCCCTTTTTCCTTTCTCCCGATAACTTTGTTTATGAAGCCGACGCGCTGATGGGCAAATTCAAAATCTCCGGTGTTCCCATCTGCGAGAACGGCGAGTTGGTGGGTATCATCACCAACCGCGATATGCGTTTTATGACCGACTTTAATGTCAAGATTTCCGAAGTGATGACTCCGAAGGAGCGGTTGATCACCGCCCCTGTGGGCACCACCTTGGAAGAAGCGAAAACAATTTTGCAAAAATATCGCGTGGAAAAACTGCCTTTGGTGGATGAGAACGGCAAGCTTTCCGGTCTAATCACCATTAAGGATATTGAAAAAGCGGTCAAGTACCCCAATTCGGCAAGAGATGAGCAGGGGCGTCTGCTCTGCGCCGCCGCCATCGGTATCACCAACGATGTTTTGGATCGCGCAGGTGCGCTGATCGCTGCCGGCGTGGATGTTCTGGTTCTGGACTCCGCCCATGGCCATTCTGCAAATATTATGAAGACCATCAAATTGGTCAAAGAGAATTTCCCCGGCATCCAGCTGATCGCCGGTAACATTGCCACCGCCGAAGCCGCCGAAGATCTGATCGCCGCCGGCGCAGATGCGGTGAAGGTCGGTATCGGCCCCGGTTCCATCTGCACCACCCGCGTTGTTTCAGGTATCGGTGTTCCCCAGCTGTCTGCGGTGATGGATGTTGCGGAAGTTTGCTCCCGCCATAATATCCCTGTCATTGCCGACGGCGGCATTAAGTTCTCCGGCGATATCGTCAAGGCCATTGCCGCCGGCGCCGATGTTGTCATGCTCGGCTCTCTGCTTGCCGGCTGCGAAGAAAGCCCCGGTGAAGAAGAACTCTATCAAGGTCGTCGTTTCAAATCCTATCGTGGTATGGGTTCTATGGCTGCGATGGCCAAAGGCTCTGCCGATCGTTATTTCCAGACCGGCACCAAGAAATTGGTTCCCGAAGGTGTGGAAGGCCGCGTTCCCTTTAAGGGTGCGATGGGCGATACTGTGTTCCAGCTGATGGGCGGTTTGCGCTCCGGTATGGGCTATTGCGGTACCGCAACCATCGAAGATCTGAAAAAGAACGGCAAATTTGTCAAGATCACCGGCGCAGGCTTGATCGAAAGCCATCCCCATGATATTCACATTACCAAGGAAGCTCCCAACTATACTTCCGATAGTAAATAATTTTTTATAATCACTTGAGGTTTTTATGAAAGACTTAAAACTGATCGACCATCTGGCTGCCCTTTCCCGCCTTTCCTTTGAAGGGGAGGAAAAGGAGCGGATGGCCAACGATATGGAAAGCATAATGAAATTGATGGATACCATCACCGAAGTGGAGATCTCCGAAGCGGATTATCCGCTCACCGCCGAAGGCGGTATGGAGCTTTTGCGGGAAGATGAGATCAAGGACTCCACGCCGGTGGAAGAGATCCTTGCCAATACCAAGGGTAAGCTCTATCATTTCATCGCGGTCCAGAAACTGATGGATTGAGGGGGCGAAGGGTATGAATCTGCATTTAAAATCGATTAAAGAACTTCGCGGCCTGCTGGATGGTGGGGATATCACCGCGCAGGAACTGACTCAATATTATCTGGATCGGATCGAAAAATTAGATCCCACCATCAAAGCGTATGTCACTGTCAATGAAAAGGCGATGGAGCAGGCGGAAACTGCCCAAAAGATGATCGAGGCGGGTGCCGCAGGCCCCTTGACCGGCATCGTTCTGGGCATTAAGGATAACATCTGCACCAAAGGTTTGCGTACCACCTGCTCTTCCAAGATGCTGGGCGATTTTGTCCCCGCATATAATGCAACGGTGGCGGAAAAATTGGAGCAGCAAGGCGCCATCTTCATCGGCAAACTGAATATGGATGAATTCGCCATGGGCGCATCCACAACAACTTCTCATTTTGGCATTACCAAGAACCCGTATGATACCGCGCGTGTTCCCGGCGGTTCTTCCGGTGGTAGCGCCGCGGCGGTTGCCGCAGGGCTTTGCGTGGCTTCCTTGGGTAGCGATACCGGCGGTTCCATCCGCCAGCCTGCCGCATTCTGTGGTGTGACCGGCATTAAGCCCACCTATGGCAGAGTTTCCCGCTCCGGCTTGGTCGCCTTTGCTTCTTCGCTGGATCAGATCGGCCCCATCGGCAAGAGCGCCAAGGATTGCGCCATCCTGCTGGATGCCATCTCCGGCATCGATGAAATGGATATGACCTCCCGCGAAAGCGAACCGGTCGCCGCAGATATGGGTCAGCCTGTGGAAGGCACTGTTATCGGTGTTCCCAAGGAGTTCTTTGGCGAAGGGTTGAACCCCGAAATCAAAGCGGCGGTGGAAAAAGCCATTCAAGAATTTGAAGCGATGGGCTGCATCATCAAGGAAGTTTCGATGCCGTCCTTGCCCTATGCCATTCCTGCTTATTATCTGATTTCTTCGGCGGAAGCGTCTTCCAATCTGGCTCGGTACGATGGTGTTCGCTACGGTCACCTGAGCAAAGCAGGGGAGACCTTCGATGAGCGGTTGGTTGCCACCCGCAACGAAGGCTTTGGCGATGAAGTCAAGCGCCGCATCTTGCTGGGCACCTACGCCCTTTCCAGCGGCTATTTTGATGCCTACTATAAGAAGGCAAGCCTGCTGCGCAGAAGAATTCGCAAGGAATATGAAGAAATCTTTGCCACCTGCGATTGCATTATCACCCCCACCACTCCCGAAGTGGCGTTCAAAATCGGGGAGCATAGCGAAGATCCCACCGCGATGTATCTGGCCGATATCTATACCGTAACGGTCAATATCGCAGGTCTGCCCGCGGTCAGCACCCCCTGCGGCTATGATCGCGAAGGGATGCCCATCGGTATGAGCATTGTCGGTAAGGCATTTGAAGACGGAAAGATTTTGAATTTGGCGGATGCTTTTGAGCGGAAGTTTAATTATATTTTAAATGATTTCTGCTTGTAATCTTATATTAAATATGCTAAACTAAATATGGTGAGGGTTGTCTTTATAAGGCAGCACTCCGGATGTTGAAAAAGCGGGCGCGGCGCAATAGGCGTGCCGTGAACCATGTCAGGCGGGGAACCGAGCAGCATTAAGCGGAGCTTCGTCTATGTGCGCCGAATTCCTGTTTTGAGTCCGTAGGGCTGTCTTATAAAGATAATCCTCACCTTTTTATTATGATTTTATCGTATTGGGAGATTTTATGTATCAAGCGTTGTATCGAAAATACCGCCCGCTAACCTTTTCGGATGTGGTGGGTCAGGAGCATATTGTTCGCACCCTGCGCGCCCAGATTGCCGAAGGGAATATTTCCCATGCCTATCTTTTCTGCGGCACGCGGGGAACGGGCAAGACCACTTGCGCCAAGATTTTGGCGCGTGCTGTCAATTGTAGCGCAGGCGAAGGCGGAGACCCTTGCAATCAATGCCCCCAATGCCAGAGCATTTTGAATGAAGCGACGATGGACGTGGTGGAGATCGATGCGGCGACCAATACCGGCGTCGGCGATGTCCGCGAACTGCGGGAAGAGCTGATCTATGCGCCTGCCGCGGTCAAATACCGCGTCTATATCATCGATGAAGTGCATATGTTGAGTAATCAAGCCTTCAATGCCCTTTTAAAGACCTTGGAAGAGCCGCCTGAGCATGTTATTTTTGTTCTGGCGACCACCGAGATCCATAAAATTCCCGCCACCATTCTTTCCCGCTGCCAGCGGTTTGATTTTAAGCGGTTGACCCCCGAAATGATTGCGGGTCGGTTGCAGTATGTGGCGGAGCAAGAAGGTTTTGAGCTGGAATCTGCCGCTGCTTCTCTGTTGGCTCGATTGGCAGACGGCGCCATGCGCGATGGTTTATCGCTTTTGGACCGTTGCCGCGATGGGAAGAACCCCATCTCGCTGGATCGAGTGGAGCAGATTGCGGGCGTTTGCGCTTCCGACCAACTGATGGAAGCGGTGCGGTTGGCGTGGAATAAGGACGCTACCGGCCTTTTGAAATTCTATAAATCCGCGCGGGAACGCTATGCCGGCCCTGCGCAGTTGTTTGCCGATCTTTCGGCGGTGTTGCGGGATCTTTTGATTTGCAGCGTCAGCGATGATCCCAAGCAACTGATTGAATGTGATGAAAAGGAATTGCAAGAAAAGATCCTGCTCTCTCGCCAGCTGCCCACCGCCTGCATTATGCGGATGATGCGTACCTTGCAGGATGGGATCTACGAGCTGGGCAGAACCACCGAAAAGAACCTTTTGGCAGAGATGACCTTGATCTCCCTTTGCCGCGAAGAATTGGGCGAAGATTTCGCTTCTTTGAGCGCGCGGATCGCGCGGCTGGAAAAGGGCGGTGTCATTGCGGCGGCGCCGCCGATCGCCCCTGCGGTGCCGAAGGAAGAACCTAAGCAAGCACCTGACGAAAAACCCGCCCCTGCACCAACGCAGGCGGTTTCTTCCGATGAAGAACCCTGCCCCTTTTGGGAGTCGATGAAAGAGATTTTGCAGGATACGGGCCATGCCAATTTGATTGGTTTCTTATTGGATATTGAGCCGGTCGTTGCAGGGGATCGGTTGATCTTACGCAGTGAGCAGGAGATCGCTGTGAACTTTTTGGGTGCTCCCGAGCGAAAAGCGGCCTTGGAAAGTGCTGCCGCGCGGGCAGGTGGAAAACCCTATCAAGTAGTATTGGAAAAAGCGGCAGCGCGGTTGAAGGACGATGATCCGCTGCAAGAACTGATAAAGGAGAATAACTTATGAAAGCAAGATTACCCGATGGATATAATATGAAGCAGGGCGATATGATGCGCCGTGTTCAAAAAATGCAGGAAGATATGCAAACCGCGCAGGCGGAAGTAGAAGCTTCGGTCTTTGAGGCTGCCGCAGGCGGCGGCGCAGTCACCGCAAAAGTCAACGGCAAAAAGGAACTGTTGGAAGTCAAGATCCAACCCGAAGTAGTCGATCCCGAAGATGTGGAGATGCTGGAAGATCTGCTGGTGGCGGCGGTCAACGAATGTATGAAGCAGGCAGATTCCGCAATGGAAAGCAAGATGGGTGCGGTTACCGGCGGATTGAACCTGCCCGGTATGCCCGGATTATTCTAATCGATGCCGAACATTAACCAATTAAACAAACTAATAGAGCAATTTGGGAAACTTCCCGGTGTGGGCGCCAAAACCGCGCAGAAGATGGCTTATTTCATCTTGGCGCAAGGGGATGCGACTGTGCGGGAATTTGCCGAGACGCTTTTGGCTTCCAAAGATCTGATCCATTGCTGCCCCCGTTGCCAGAATTTGACCGATCAGCCGCTTTGCCCCATCTGCGCCGATACCAAGCGGAGCAACGCCATCTGTGTGGTGGAAAAGCCGGAGGATGTGGAAGCGATGGAGCGGACCCGCACCTTCCACGGCACCTACCATGTGTTGCATGGGCTGATCTCTCCCGTCAACGGCATCGGCGCGGATCAACTTAAAATTCGCGAACTACTGCATCGGGTGGCGGAAGAATCGGTGGATGAAGTTATTCTTGCCACTTCTCCCAATGTGGAAGGGCAGGCGACGGCGTTATATCTCAATAAACTATTAAAGCCCTTTGAGGTGAAGGTAACCGGCTTGGCGCTGGGAATCCCTGTCGGCGGAACATTGGAATATGCCGATAGCCTGACCCTGACAAGAGCGATGGAAAACAGGAGGTCGTTTGAAGGATGAATACCTATCGGACAAGGGGAGTCTGTTCCCGCAGCATCACCTTCGATGTGGCGGAGGACGGAACGCTCCATAACGTCTCGTTTGAAGGCGGATGCAACGGTAATTTGCAGGGAATCGGCAAATTGGTGGAAGGAATGGAGATCGACGATGCGATCGAGCGCCTTTCGGGCATCCAATGCGGGTGGAAGGATACATCCTGCCCCGATCAATTGGCACAAGCATTGATTTTATATAAGGAGGAGCATTAAGATGCGTCATATGGAAGAATATAATCGTTGGTTGCGATTCGGTGAATTGGATAGCCGCATGAAGGCGGATCTGATCACTGCCCACGGCAATGATGATGAGATTCGCTCTCGCTTTGGTTGCGATCTTGCGTTTGGTACCGCAGGGTTGCGCGGCGTCATGGGCGGTGGAACCAACCGTATGAATATCTATACCGTTCGCAGAGCCTCCAAAGGGTTTGGTAATTATATCGTATCCTTGGGCAAAGAAGCGATGGATCGCGGCATTATCATTGCCTACGATTGCCGCAACAACGGCAAGACCTTTGCGATGGAAACTGCGCTGACCGTTGCGGCGTTGGGCATTAAGGTGCGGTTGTTTGATGAGCTGCGCCCCACCCCTGAGCTTTCCTTTGCCATTCGCGCATTGAATGCCATCGGCGGTGTCAATATTACCGCTTCTCATAACCCTAAGGAATATAATGGCTATAAGGTCTATTTTGAGGACGGTGCGCAGATTTCCGGCGAGCAGGCGGATTTCATCCTCAATGAAATGCAGAAGGTAGACCCGCTGAATGTGGAGACCATTACCGAGCAGGAAGCCACCGAAAAAGGATTGCTGGAATATATCGGCGCCGAAGTGGATGCAATGTATATTGAGCGGGTGCTGCAAGAGCAGATGCCGCTGGATATTGCGGAAGAGGCAAAAAATCTTTCGATTGTTTATACCCCCTTCCACGGTACCGGCTATAAGCTGGTGCCCGAAATCTTCAAGCGCTTGGGTGCCAATGCTTATTTTGTGGAAGAGCAGATGATTCCCGATGGGGATTTCCCCACTGTCAAGAGCCCCAACCCTGAGGAGAAGGAAGGCTTTGCCCCCGGAATTGAGCTTGCCAAAAAGGTGGGCGCCGATCTGATCAT
Organism: uncultured Clostridia bacterium; assembly: GCA_937881855.1. GTDB lineage: Bacteria > Bacillota > Clostridia > Oscillospirales > QAKW01 > QAKW01. The sequence goes on from CALGEL010000055.1 coordinate 31,840, forward strand.
TGCCACCGATCCCGATGCCGATCGTGTCGGTGTGGCGGCGCTGGTAGGAGATCAGATTACCTTGTTCACCGGCAACCAAATTGCGGCTCTTTTGATCGATTTTATCATCCAAGTGCAAAAAGAGAACGGAACATTGCCTGCAAACAGCGCAGTCATTTCCACCATCGTTTCTTCTAAGATGCCGATGAAGATCTGCGCCGAAAACGGTGTCTCTTATTTTGAAGTGCTGACCGGCTTTAAGTATATCGGCGAGATGATGAACCGCTTTAAGGACGAAAATTCCCATCAGTTCCTGCTGGGCTTTGAAGAAAGCTATGGCTACCTGAAAGGGGATTATGCCCGCGATAAGGATGCGGTGGTCGCATCTATGCTGATTGCCCAGATGGCAATGTATTATAAGAATAAGAATAAAAATCTTGTTCAGGCGTTGGAAATTCTTTATAAGACCTATGGGTATTTTGAAGAAAAAACCGTCAGCTTCAAGATTGAAGCGGTGATGCCCCAGCAACGAATGGATGAGATTATGAGCGGTTTGCGGGGCGAGATCCCTGCCGAAATGGATGGCAAAAAGATTTTGGAATTCCGCGATTATAAAGCGGAGCTTATCAAAGATCTTGCCACCGGCAAGGAGCGGTCCACCGGCCTGCCCAAATCCGATGTGCTTTATTATGTCTTTGAAGATGGTACCCATGTGGCGATCCGCCCCTCCGGTACCGAGCCGAAGGTCAAAGCCTATTTTATGGCGAGCGGCGAAAATCGGTTCGACTGCCATAATAAAGTGGAAACCTATGAAGCCATCTTTGGCGAACTTCTAAAATAATAAAAACAAAAATCCCCTTATTATAAGGGGATTTTTTCTTGACCTTTTTGCAGATATTGGTTACAATATAGGGTGAATACAAATAATGGAGGAAGTCCATGCTGGAATTGAAAAACGTTTCGTTTACTGCCGAAAATGAAGATGGCAGCGCGAAAGAAATTTTAAAAAATGTCAACTTGCAGATCGATGAGCGGTTTGTGGCGATTACCGGCCCCAATGGCGGCGGTAAATCTACTCTTGCCAAGATTATTGCAGGGATCTATAAGCCCACTGCGGGCAAAATCTATCTGGATGGGGAAGATATCACCGATCTTTCCATCACCGAGCGCGCTCAAAAGGGCATCAGCTTTGCCTTTCAGCAGCCGGTGCGCTTTAAAGGGATCACCGTTCGGGATCTGATCACCTTGGCGGCAGGCAAAGAGATCAGCATCAGCGAGGCCTGCGCCTATCTTTCGGAGGTGGGTCTTTGCGCCCGCGATTATATCAACCGCGAAATCAATGCCAGTCTTTCCGGCGGCGAAGTCAAGCGGATCGAGATCGCAACCGTTCTTGCCCGCGGCACCAAAGTTTCGGTCTTTGATGAGCCGGAGGCGGGGATTGATCTTTGGAGTTTTTCCAATTTAATTCAGGTCTTTGAAAAGATGCATGAGACCATCAACGGAACTATTCTTATCATCTCCCATCAGGAGCGGATTTTGAATATTGCCGATAAGATTATCGTTGTCGCTAATGGGACAGTCCGTGCCGCCGGTGCCAAGGACGAGATTTTGCCCGAATTGTTGCAGGGCGAAGGCGGTCCGTGCAGTATGTTGGCAAGCAAGCTATAAGGAGGTGCCACCCATGGATAAAATTCAAAAAACTTTATTGGAGCAGGTGGCAGATCTCCACGATGTCCCCGCGGGCGCTTATAATATCCGCGCCAACGGCGCATCCGCAGGCAGAAATACCACCGCCAATATCGATATCGTCACCAAAGAGGATTGCGACGGTATTGATATTATCATTAAACCCTTTACCAAAAATGAGAGTATGCATATCCCTGTCATTTTAAGCGAAAGCGGTGTGCAGGATATGGTGTATAATGATTTTTATATCGGCGAAGGGTCCGATGTTACCATCGTTGCCGGTTGCGGCATCCATAACGCAGGGGATCAAGAATCCCGCCACGATGGCATCCATCGTTTCTTTGTGGGCAAAAATGCCAAGGTTAAATATGTGGAAAAGCATTACGGCCAGGGTGATGGCAACGGAATGAATGTGATGAACCCCACTTCGGTGGTGGAGATCGAAGACGGCGGATATATGGAGATGGAGACGGTCCAGATTAAGGGCGTCGATTCCACCAAGCGAGTCACCACCGCTAAATTGGGCGCAGAAGCCACCTTGATTGTCAAGGAAAAGATTATGACCCACGGCAACCAGCTGGCAGAAACCGATTTCACCATCGATATGGATGGAGAAGGCTGCCATACCAATCTAGTCTCTCGCTCGGTCGCCAAGGGCAATTCCAAGCAGATTTTCAGATCTAATATCAAGGGAAATAACCGCTGCACAGGGCATTCCGAGTGCGATGCGATTATTATGGACGATGCCACAGTTGCCGCTATTCCCGAAATCACCGCCACGGTGAAAAACTGGATCGCCGCCAGCTGAAAAGCATCTGCATCGGGCGCAAATTTGGCTATGGCAATAAA
>CALGEL010000056.1 GCA_937881855.1 uncultured Clostridia bacterium
CGAAGAAATAGCCCATCACCGGCTGCGCCAACCGCACGGGGCCGAAGGTGATGCGGTCGCCTTCTTGGATTTCAAAGGCTTCGCTGAGGATAAAGCGGTCGCTCTCCCCAAAAGAACCGTTCATTTTCAAATTTTTGCGGATTGCCCGTCTAAATTTATAAAGATTTTCCATTTTTCCTCCTAAGGAAGAACAGGAGGCTTAAAGCCTCCCTGTTCTTTAAAAATCAATCAAACACATCTTGAACCACGCTCTGAGCCTCAAAGCAGGAAATTTCAAGGAATTTTTTATCTTTTCTTTGATCCGAGTTCGGATCATTCGTGTTTGCTTATTTTATCGCTGCCAATTCATCCCGTATTCTTTGGGTGACAGGAGTCATCGACTTCATATACTCATTGATGTATGGCCCGATAATATCGTATCCACTATCATCGGCATGGATACCGTCCGGCACGTGCTCTGTACCCATCGGGTTGAGCTTACCATAGATTTCGTCATGGTTATACATATCGAGATACGAAATATCCCATTTTTTGCAGATCTCGGCGGCCACTGCGTAGTATTCGCCCATTTTATCAGCAAGCACACCTTTGGTACTGCGGGGCATCTTATAGGCCATCAGATAGCCAAGAGCCGCGGTATCGCCGTACTCTTTAATGGCAGTATAGATCATCATCTCCATACCACCCGCAAAGGTGGATAGGTCAAAATAGTCGGGATCATATCCTTTGCTGGGCTTGCCGATGGGAGCGTTGCCCCGCGCATCGTTGCCGCCGCCTTCCAGCAGGATATAATCAAATTTCTGACCGGCAGTTCTGTAAAGCTGCTTATAAATGACATGATATTCGGTGGCATCGGAATCCTTCATACTAACGTCCGAGAAGGTCGAGCCGCCGCGCCCAACATTGGTGGGGATCGCGCCGCTCAGTTCCTTGACACGCCGCGCCCAACCGCGCTGCCCATCGATCTTGGTATCCTGCGCTGCCGAGCAGAGCGAATCGCCGATAAACAAGCAGGTTTTCCCTTTCAACGGATTATCCAAATGATCCGACGATACCTTCATGGTTTTGGTATAGTAGTTGACATCGAACTCTTTGTTCTTCATTACCAAGTAGGTATCCTGCGCATCTTCGGGGACATTGAATTGAACATACGATATGCCTGCCGGTACAGTATATGTATACGCCCGCATACCATAGGTGAAAACAAAGGCTTCTTTCAACCCATAGCCGCTGATGATATCGATCGGTTTCATCTTGGCATCGTAGCCACAGCCCAAAACCATCGTCCCCGGCGATACCGGAGCGAAGGTCAGGGTATCGCCTTCCTTGACGGGAATGGCGTGCATTGCGTTGCTATCCTTACTATTTTTGAGCTTGCCGTCCGTGTCGATCTGCTTGGAGCATTTATCCAAGCTCGACACATAAAGATTGCGGTCTTTAATGTTATCCCAATAGGTATAATAAGCATTCAGGTCCATTTCATCTTTGGAAGCAAGAAACAACTCTTTATAGGTTTCGGGGATCTCCAAGGCAACGCTGCCCGCAGCACTCGCTTTATAGGCATAAATGACATAGCCGTTATTGAAAGTATCCACCTTTTGCAGTTGATCCACTTCCACTTTGGTGGCCTTTCCTGCGCTATCGGTGAAGGTCAGTTGCTCTTTTTGAGCGGTGGAAGCAGGGCCATACCAAACCGTTTCCCCCGCGGAAACTTTGATGGAATCGTTGCCGGTGAAGGTTTCTTTCAAACCGCCGGAAGAACTTTCCTGATTGCTCCCGCCCGAAGGCTTATTTTGATCGGCAGGCTTCTCTCCGTTCGAATCATCGGCATCGGAGCTTTGACCGCCCGAAGGTGTATCATTCTGCCCACCATCTTCATTTTGGTTGGGAGTTTCATCGACCGCAGAATCATTGGGCTTGCCGGAATTTTGATTCCCTTGGTCTGCGTTTGAATCCTCCGATGTGGTGTCATCCTCGCCGGTCTGCAACTGTTGTTCGCCGCCGCTATAATCCAAATTAAAGTCCTCATCACCGGATTTGCAGCCGCTGAGCATCGAAAGCGCCATCACTCCGATTAAAATCAACGCTAAAATTCGTTTGTTCATGCCATATCACTCCATCATATAATATTCTATTTTGATTATAATATATGTTCAATATTATTTCAATCGTTTTTACAGTTTTTATGTAAAATTCTTCATGTGGCCAAAAAAACGGCAGTTTCCCAAAACTGCCGTTTTTTATATCATTATTTGATCGCCGCCAATTCGTTCCGAATCTTTTGGGTCACAGGAGTCATCGATCTCATATAATCGGTAATGTATGGGCCCAAAATGTCATAGCCGCTCTCGTCGGCATGAGTACCATCGGGTACATGCTCGGTGCCCGCAGGGTTGAGTTTTCTATTGATTTCAGCGTTGTTATACATATCGAAATAGGAAATGTTCCATTTTTCACAGATCTTTTTGCCCACATCGTAATAATTATTCATTCCGGTGGCGACCTGACCATGTTTATTGCGGGGCATCTGATAGGTCATTAAATAGCCGATTGCGGCAGTCTTGCCATATTCGGTGATGGCTGTATAGATCGCCATTTCCAAGCCGCCTGCATAGGTGTTCAGATCAAAAAGGTCGGGATCGTATCCTTGGGAGACTTTTCCGATAGGCGCACTCTCCCAAGCATCGTTGGTACCGCCTTCGATCAGAACATAATCAAAATCCTTATCGGTGGTTCTGAAGAATTGCTTATAGATGATATGAAATTCTGTGGATTCTTCGTCCAAGCGGCAGTTAGAGAGCGCCGCACCGCCGCGCCCTAAGTTGGTGCAGATTGCGCCGCTCAATTCCTTAACACGCCGCGCCCAGCCGCGCAGATCATCCACCTTTGAATCCTGCGATGCCGCGCAAAGAGAGTCGCCTACAAATACGCAGTTTTTCCCTTTCAACGGATTATCCAAATGATCCGATGATACCTTCATGGTTTTGGTATAGTAGTTGACATCGAACTCTTTGTTCTTCATTACCAAGTAGGTATCCTGCGCATCTTCGGGGACATTGAATTGAACATACGATATGCCTGCCGGTACAGTATATGTATACGCCCGCATACCATAGGTGAAAACAAAGGCTTCTTTCAACCCATAGCCGCTGATGATATCGATCGGTTTCATCTTGGCATCGTAGCCACAGCCCAAAACCATCGTCCCCGGCGATACCGGAGCGAAGGTCAGGGTATCGCCTTCCTTGACGGGAATGGCGTGCATTGCGTTGCTATCCTTACTATTTTTGAGCTTGCCGTCCGTGTCGATCTGCTTGGAGCATTTATCCAAGCTCGACACATAAAGATTGCGGTCTTTAATGTTATCCCAATAGGTATAATAAGCATTCAGGTCCATTTCATCTTTGGAAGCAAGAAACAACTCTTTATAGGTTTCGGGGATCTCCAAGGCAACGCTGCCCGCAGCACTCGCTTTATAGGCATAAATGACATAGCCGTTATTGAAAGTATCCACCTTTTGCAGTTGATCCACTTCCACTTTGGTGGCCTTTCCTGCGCTATCGGTGAAGGTCAGTTGCTCTTTTTGAGCGGTGGAAGCAGGGCCATACCAAACCGTTTCCCCCGCGGAAACTTTGATGGAATCGTTGCCGGTGAAGGTTTCTTTCAAACCGCCGGAAGAACTTTCCTGATTGCTCCCGCCCGAAGGCTTATTTTGATCGGCAGGCTTCTCTCCGTTCGAATCATCGGCATCGGAGCTTTGACCGCCCGAAGGTGTATCATTCTGCCCACCATCTTCATTTTGGTTGGGAGTTTCATCGACCGCAGAATCATTGGGCTTGCCGGAATTTTGATTCCCTTGGTCTGCGTTTGAATCCTCCGATGTGGTGTCATCCTCGCCGGTCTGCAACTGTTGTTCGCCGCCGCTATAATCCAAATTAAAGTCCTCATCACCGGATTTGCAGCCGCTGAGCATCGAAAGCGCCATCACTCCGATTAAAATCAACGCTAAAATTCGTTTGTTCATGCCATATCACTCCATCATATAATATTCTATTTTGATTATAATATATGTTCAATATTATTTCAATCGTTTTTACAGTTTTTATGTAAAATTCTTCATGTGGCCAAAAAAACGGCAGTTTCCCAAAACTGCCGTTTTTCTTATTTCAATTTGCTCAGATCGTAAGGTGTGGTCTGATATACAAAGTAGTTCAGCCAGTTGCTGAAAAGCAGGTTGGCGCAGCTGCGCCAAGAGACCTTGGGTTTCTTTTTGGGGTCGTCCCCGGGATAATAATTTTGGGGGATTTGGATAGGCTTGCCTTGGGAAAGATCGCGGCGATATTCCGCATCCAAGGTCAGCGCATCATATTCCGAATGGCCGGTGATGAAGATCTGCCTGCCCTTTTTGGTGGCGATGGCATAGACGCCCGCCTCTTCGGAGGAGGCCAAAATTCTCAAAGCAGGCTCCGCCTCGATCAATGCACGATCTACCGTCGTGTGCCGTGAATGGGGGACCATAAAGGTATCGTCAAACCCACGGAACAAAATCGACCGCTTATAATCCACCTTGTGCGGGAAGATCCCGAACATTTTTTCGGGCAGCGGCTCTTTATCAATCCCAAAATGGTAGTAAAGACCTGCCTGCGCGCCCCAGCAAATATGGAAAGTGCTTTGAACATGGGTTTTGCTCCATTCCATAATCTCACAAAGTTCTTCCCAATATTCCACCTGCTCGAAGGGCATCAGCTCCACCGGCGCGCCGGTGATGATCATTCCGTCGAAATTCCGATGCTTCACATCGTCGAAGGTCTTATAAAAGGCGAGCATATGCTCGGGGGAAGTATTTTTGGATTGGTGGCTCTTGGTATGAATCAATTCCAATTCCACCTGCAAGGGCGTATTTCCCAAAAGGCGGGAAAGTTGGGTCTCGGTCTCGATCTTTTTGGGCATCAGATTTAAGAGCAAAATCTGCAACGGACGAATTTCCTGCGTCGTCGCTCTCTGCTCCGCCATCACGAAAATATTCTCTTTTCGCAAGGTTTCTGCTGCCGGCAGACCGTTGGGTATTTTAATCGGCATAAGGAATTTCTCCTATCAAATTATACTTCTTTCAAGGCGTTTTCAATATCGGCGATCAGGTCGTCGGCATTTTCCAGCCCCACCGAAAAGCGTACCAGGTCGCCGGAAATGCCGCAAGCGACCAGCTCTTCTTCACTCATCTGGCGATGGGTGGCGGTGGCGGGATGGAGACAGCAGCTTCTGGCATCCGCCACATGGGTCTCGATGGCGGCGATCTTCAAGCCTGCCATAAATTTGGCCGCCGCTTCCTTGCCGCCCTTAACACCGAAACTGATGACACCGCAGCTTCCGTTGGGCAGATATTTCTGCGCCCGCTCATATTCCGCATCGCCGGGGAGACCGGGATAGCGCACCCAACCGATCTTGGCGTGGTTGCTCAAATATTCTGCGATCTTTTGGGCGTTTTCGCAATGACGAGCCATCCGCACATGCAAACTCTCCAACCCCAAATTCAGCAAAAATGCGCTCTGGGGCGATTGCACGCAACCCAAATCCCGCATCAACTGTGCGGTGGCTTTGGTGATATAAGCCCCTTCCAGACCAAACCGCTCGGTATAGGTCACCCCATGGTAACTATCGTCGGGGGTGCAAAGGCCGGGGAATTTATCGGGATACTTGGTCCAATCGAATTTGCCCGCATCGACAATGCAACCGCCCACCGCAGAACCGTGACCGTCCATATACTTGGTGGTGGAATGGGTGATAATATCCGCACCCCATTCGATGGGGCGGCAGTTGACGGGAGTCGCAAAGGTATTATCAATAATCAAGGGCACCCCATGGGCATGGGCGGCATTGGCAAACCGCTCAATATCCAAAACATTCAAAGCGGGGTTGGCAATGGTCTCGCCGAAAACCGCCTTGGTATTGGGGCGGAATGCGGCTTCCAATTCATCATCGGAGCAATCGGGGGAAACAAAGGTAAAGTCAATTCCCATCCGCTTCATTGTCACCGCAAAGAGATTATAGGTGCCGCCATAAATGGCCGCGCTGGCGACAACATGGTCGCCCATCCCCGCAATATTGAAGACCGCAAAAAAGGATGCCGCCTGGCCCGAGCCGGTCAGCATTGCGGCAGAGCCGCCTTCCATTTCGCAGATTTTAGCCGCCACCGTATCGCAGGTGGGGTTTTGCAAGCGGGAATAGAAATAGCCGCTGGCTTCCAGATCAAAAAGCTTGCCCATATCATCGCTGGACGCATATTTAAAGGTGGTGCTTTGGATGATGGGAACTTGGCGCGGTTCGCCGTTTCCGGGAGTATAACCACCCTGCACACATTTGGTTTCAATCTTGAAATTGCTCATTTTAAATTCTCCTTTCAAAAGAAAAAGCCCCAAGGCATAGCATTGCCTTGAGACGAAAATTTCCGCGGTACCACTCAAATTGCATTTTCATGGAAAATGCCCCTTTTTTGCCTTAACGCGGCAGGTCGGGAATGCCCTACCTATCGAACATTCCGGCTCCGGAGCCATAGACCGCATTCCCCATCCGCTTGCCGACTCGCACCAACCGCCGACTCTCTGCCTTTGCGTAAGGTGGCAGGATCCTCTCCTTCATAGCCTTTAACAATATGAAATTATTATAACAATCCATTTTTGGTTTGTCAATATTGAAATCACTGCCGAAATATGCTAAACTAACGGTTGAATGGAGGATTTTGAAGATGAACGAACTTCTTTTACATATCTGTTGCGCTCCCTGCTCGGTGGCTTGCTTGGAACAACTGAACGAAGAGGGCATCTCCCCTGTCGGCTTTTGGTATAACCCCAATATCCACCCCTATCAGGAATATAAAGCCCGCCGCGATACCTTGATTGAATACGCCAAATCCATCGACCTTCCGCTCATCATCCACGATGAATACGGCGTCCAAAAATTCACCAAAGCGGTCAGCAACGATATCCAAAACCGTTGCGCCTATTGCTACGCAGTGCGGCTGGATGAGACCGCCCGCACCGCCAAAGAACAAGGCTTTAAAGCCTTTTCCACCACCCTTACCGTTTCCCCCTATCAGAACCACGATCTCATTCGTCAAATCGGTGAAAAAGCCGCCCAAAAATACGGCGTGGAGTTCCGCTACTACGATTTTGCCCCCCGCTTCCGCGAAGGCCAAGCAAAAGCCCGCGACCTGCAATTCTATATGCAAAAATATTGCGGCTGTATCTATTCCGAAGAAGACCGCTACCAAAAACAAATCCAAAAGGATCGGGAAAAATTTAATAAGTAAACCATCAAGCTATAAGTGACGATATGACACTTCCGTACCAATTCATTTGGTACAGACACCAATCAATCTTTACCATTGCGAGCAACCGTACCAATTCATTTGGTACGGATACCTATCAGGCTCTATCAATGCAAGTAGCTGTACCAATTCATTTGGTACAGACACCGATCAATCTTTACCATTGCGAGTAGCTGTACCAATTCATTTGGTACGGGCATCTATAAAACTATACCAACGTATGCAACTGTACCAATTCATTTGGTACGGATACCTATCAGGCTCTATCAATGCAAGTAGCTGT
>CALGEL010000057.1 GCA_937881855.1 uncultured Clostridia bacterium
CCCCCGCAAACACCGTATTCCACGCCATTTCCGGCGGGAAAACCGAATCGGCAAAAGATGTTTGGGGTGCCGAAATTCCCTACCTTCAATCATTGGATTCCTCGTGGGATAAAAAGTCCAAAGGTTTTTCTTCCAAGGTGACATTTTCTTTAAATGAATTTTCAAAAATTTTAGATCAAGAAAATTATAACCTTGGCGCGGTTACCCACACAAACGGCGGTTCGGTAAAGACCATCCGCCTGGGCGATCAAACCTATACCGGCCAAGAAATGCGCACCCTTTTCGGTCTGCGCAGCACCCGCTTTACCTTGGAGATTAAAAAAGATCAAGCGGTTTTTGAAGTATTTGGCTACGGACACCAAGTTGGAATGAGTCAACACGGTGCCTGCATCCTTGCCCAAGAAGGATACACCTACGAAGAGATTTTAGCCTATTATTATCCAAACACCACATTGGCAAAATATTATTTCAATGAATAATCCGTTCGGATCCTGCTCATATTAACGACAAAACCATGCAATGAGAGGATCCGAACAATGAAAGATAAAATTTTAAATTTTCTAAAATCCAAAGGCTATTATTTGGTATTGGGTTTATGCGTTCTGACGGTAGGATGTGTCAGTTTTCTTTCCTATCGCGCGTCCCAACGAAAGCTTGCCGAGACGCCGCTGAACGATCCGAATACCCAAGGGGTGGAAAAGGTGGAAGAAAACATCTCCGACGAACGCCAAGAGTCGTCGGATAACAAAGAAGAGACCAAAACTCCGCAGGCTGCGGCTGAATATTCCGCACCCATCGAAAATGGGGAGATCATTGCTCAGTATTCCCCTGATAAGCCGCTCTATTCCTATACTTTGAAGGATTGGCGCACCCATAACGGCATCGACATCGCCGCCCCTTCTGGAACGGAAGTTGCCAATGTATGCGAAGGGGTAGTGGAGATTATCGAGCAAGATGATCTGATGGGCAATATGGTCACCGTTCGGCATACCGACGGAAAGGTTTCCCGCTATGCTTCTCTGGCGACGGTTTCCGTCGAAGAAGGGCAGTTATTAAAGCGTGGCGAAACCATCGGAACGGTGGGAACTTCTATGCTTTTGGAATGTGGCGAGACCGACCATCTCCATTATGAGCTGTGGAACGAAGATCAGCCTGTCGAGCCTTCCTTTTTGACCGATTGAACCTTTTTCAGATACCGATCGTGTTTCATTCGTGCGCCATCGGCAGAAAGGGTGGTGGGAAGCTCTTCCGCCACCCTTGCCCAGGTATAACCGCGGAAATACCGCAGCTGAAAAATCAGCCGCAGTTCCGGATCGTCGATGGCTTCGATGAGCTTGGAGATCTCCCATAATTCAGCCGCCAGATGCTCGGCGGCTTTTTGCTGTTTTTGGCGAAAGGCCTGCGCCTGCCAGCCGCAACCTTCGGGAAAGGATTCCAGCAAAAGGCGGTATTCTTCCAATTCTTTGCGTAGATATTTAATATGCGAGACCTGCATCGTACTTCACCTCCAGCATACCGGAAATGCGACAACAAGGGCAGATCTCTACCCGCTCATACCACGGACCATCGCAACCGTGGCGTTCCGTTGCGATCGCGGGGGCGGCAAATACCGCACCGCAGTTTCTGCATTTATAAGCCAAGAGGAAACACCTCCTCAAAGCTGCATTGCAGCGCGTGGCTAATTTGCAAACCAACCCGCAGCGACGGATAAGCGCCGCTTTGCTCTAATCTGCAAATCGTTCGTCTGGAAATGCCGGCAAGCGCCGCCAATTCCTGCTGGGTGAGCCCGCAACGGACTCGGTTCATATAAAGATAATTAAACATCCTTTTTTACTCCTATATATTCGGGGTCGACATCCGTGAAGCAGTGTCGGTTTTCGTCGAAGGAGTACTTTCATCAAAACATATTTGAACAACGATGTAAAGAGAAATCGTTTGACAAAAATCGACAAGCCTTTTAAAATAATAGATGCGAGGTGAAGATAACAATGTCAAATGTCGAAAAAAAGTTAGAAGAACGCATCCGTTACGACGGACCGATCTTTCAGGTATACAGCGGAACGGTGGAACTTCCCAACGGGAAGACCGCGCCCCGCGATCGCATCGCCCATAGCGGCGGCGCAGGCATATTGCCCATCGATGAAAACGGAACGGTTTATTTGGTGCGCCAATACCGCTATGGCGTGGATAAAACGCTTTTAGAGATCCCCGCCGGAAAATTGGAGCCCGGCGAGGATCCGATGAAGACCGCGGTGCGGGAGCTGACCGAAGAAGTAGGGTTTCTGCCCCAAAAGGTAACTCCTTTGGGTTATATGGAACTCTCCCCTGCATATCTTGGGGAATTGACATATCTTTATCTGGGGCGCAACCTGATTCCTCAAAAAAACGATCTTGATGACGATGAATTTTTAGAGATCGTCTCCCTGCCCTTTGAGCAGGCGCTTCAAATGGTGCTCGATGGTGAAATCACCGACGGCAAGACCCAAAACGCCATTCTCAAAGCCGCTGCTATCCTTAAATAATTTATATCAACCGTCCTTTTTTGCAGGGCGGTTTTTTAATTTAATCGGGAAAGAATGACCGCCATTTCGGCGCGGGTGATTGGGTCGTTTGGGCGAAAATTACCATCTGTATCCCCTTCCATCCAGCCCTTTTCGGTCACCTTTTCCACCGCTGCTTTTGCCCATGCGGGGATTTCTGCCTGATCTTTATAAAGCATTTCTTTCACCTCAAAATCAGAAGAATGATAATTGCCGACTTGGTTGGGGATCCCCAGCCAAGCGGCAGGGTCTAAAACGGTAGAGCCTTTACGCAGTTCATAATGAAGATGCAAGCCGGTGACATTGCCGGTGGCACCCATGGTACCGATCACTGTCAGCGGATTGACCGCCTGCCCGACCCGGACCTTGGCACTGCCGCGGACAAGGTGGCAAAAATAATGGCGCAACCCTTCTTGATCTTCCACAACGATGTACTGCCCCCAGCCATCCTCATCAAAGGCAATGGTTTTGACCACACCGGTGCAGGTAGAATAGATGCGATGATCCTCTGCCACCAGATCGATGCCCTTATGACCGTTTGCCCAATAATTTCCCTGCTGACCATAGATCGCGGTTACGCGAAAAGCACCGGTGACGGGTAATTTGGTCATACCGCTCCCTCCGTTTCATCAATAGAACGAAGGGCGTTCAGATAGCGATCCGCTTCTGCGGCTTCTCTGGAAAAGCTATTGTTTTTCCACCACGCCCAAAGACTTGCTCCTACCGTTGCCGCCAAGGACACCGCCTCATAAATTCCCTCCTCGCTAAACGGCAACGGATTTTTGCCGAAAACGACAAGGATTTGGTTTAATAAAGCGATCAACAGAACCACCGTTCGGATGATCGTTTGCTTTGTGCAATACATTAAAAGACCTCCTTTAATAGTTGAACCACATTGATTCCAAGCCCTGCCGACAGCAGCACCAACGCGCCGACACCGATAAAACGAATCAACGCCTTTCCCGCAGAGCTTTCCAAAAATGCTAAAATACCTCGACTTTCCAATCGATCCAACCGCTGATCCTGCCGCTCCAAGATCAGCGTCACCCGCTCCACAGCGGCGGTCAGGCGGATGCAGGCACCGGTCAGATCATCCAGCTTCTGACCGTGCCCGTCCAGGCGGCGTTCCGCCATCTTTTGCACCCGCTCAATACCGCCGCTGCGGACAGCGCAATATTCTTTAGAAATATGTTCTTCTGAAATCATTTGTCGGCTTCCCGATCTTCCAATTCCCATTGGCGCTTGAGTTCCTGTAATGCCAATGTATAGTAATAATCCTGTTCTTGCTGCTGTTGGGCTGCGTAGTTTTTCATACCTTGCTGTTTCTCAGCCGATTGATTTTTCATATCCTGCAACTTTTCGGCTAATTGACTTTCCAAACCTTGCAGCTTTTCAGCCGACTGATTTTTCAAATCCTGCAACGCAAGATCCGCATTGATGCCCCATTGGCGAAGCAACTGCTCCTGCTTGCGGTCAGCATCCTTATCATAAAAGGATTGATAGGCATCCGCCAAAAGGGTTCCCAGCTCGCTTTGAAGAAGAGCGGCATCTTCCATAGCATCGGCGCGGGCGCCCAAGCGAGCAGCATCATTTTCCTGAAGGTCCTGCTGCTGATCCAGCAAAGCCCGATAGGCGTTGGCCGCCGCTTGATTGAGCGCAGTGGCGGTGATTACATCGGCAATCCCTGTATTTTCAAGACCCCGCGTCAGAAAGCCATCCGCCGCCAATCGTTGCGTATTCCAAGCCGCCGAGCGTGCCGCCGCCTGATTTTGCGCCCCTTGGGCTTCCATTTCGGCGCGTTGCTGATCCAACTGCGCCATCT
>CALGEL010000058.1 GCA_937881855.1 uncultured Clostridia bacterium
AGTATTTTAACGAAGGGTGAGCGGAAATCCGCCTTTTTAAAACAGGTTGGGATTATTCTTGTCACCTTCAAGAAAGGCGGTGCGGTATGGCGCATTATCAGACCAAGTCGCGGCGGCAGATCCTGGAACTAATGGATCGCAACCCCGACCAATCCTATACAGCCGATGCTTTGGCGCAAGCACTTTTGGATCAATATGGCGCAGACGCACCGGGCAAAAGCACCGTTTACCGCTTGGTCGGAACCATGGCCAAAGAGCGTCTGCTTCACAAAAGCGAGCAGCAAGGCACCCGCTGCGCCCTTTATCGAAAGGCGGGCGAACATTGCCACGAGCATCTGCATTTGAAATGCCTGGATTGCGGCAAGCTGATGCATATGGAAGAAGAGCAATCGGCAGTTCTCTTAAACGAAATTTTCAAGCAAAACGGATTTACGGTGGATGAATATCGCTCGGTCTTATTCGGGCGGTGCGGATGCCAAGAAAAAGAAGGGGGCAAACAATGAAACGACTCCTTTCCTTTTTATTGATATTGATACTTCTTTTAAGCGGATGCGCCGCACCCAAGCGGCAAAATGAAAAGCCGCTTATTCTCTGCACCCTTTTTGCGACATATGATTGGACGCGCAACATTTTGGGCGACCAAGTTGATCAATTTGATCTGCGGCTTTTGGGCAACGGCGCCGATCTGCATAGTTTTGAGCCTTCTGCCTTGGATTTTGCGTTCCTTCAACAAGCCGATCTTTTGATCTGCAACGGCGGAAGCTCCGAAGATTGGCTCCCCAAAGAGCAAGAGCACCTGCTGAATTTGGCGGAACACTCTTCCCTTTTAGCCCTTCCCCATGATCATACCGAAGAAGAGCATGAACACACCGAAGATGAACACACTTGGCTCTCCCTCGGCAATGCCCAAAAAGCCACCGACGCCATCTGCGATGCCCTTTGCGCTCTTGCGCCTGATTTAGGGCAGGAATTGAAAGAAAATGCCGCCGCATATAAAGAACAGCTATCGGCATTGGACAAGGACTATCAAGCCGCTTGCAGTAACGCTAAACGCCGCATTTTGATCTTTGCCGACCGCTATCCTTTTCGTTACCTTGCCGCAGACTATAATCTGACCTGCTACGCCGCCTTCGACGGTTGCTCTGCCGAGACCGAAGCCGGCGCAGCCACTGTTTCGATGCTGGCGGATGCGGTCAACACCCATCAAGCAAAAGCGGTGTTTATTTTAGAACAATCCAAGCCCGATCTGGCGCAGACGGTCATCGAAAGCAGCAACACTCAATCGATTGAAATTTTAACTTTAAATGCGATGCAATCGATGGATCAAACGGCTCTTGCGCAGACCACCTATCTTGATGTTATGAAACAAAATTTAGAGACCATAAAGAAAGCGATATACTGATATGGCGCAATTAGAATGCCACAATTTAATACTTGGTTATGAAGGGACCGTTGTTGCCAAAGGGATTGATTTTTCTTTGGATAAAGGGGATTACCTTTTTATTTTAGGAGAAAACGGATCGGGCAAGAGCACGCTGGCAAAGGCCTTACTGCGTTTAAATCATACGCTGGCAGGGGAAATTCTCTTTGCCGATGGACTCAAAGCCAACCGCATCGGTTATCTCCCCCAGCAGACCCCTTCCCAGCAGGATTTTCCCGCTTCGGTAAAGGAAATTATCCGCTCGGGCGGATTAAACCGCGGCGGACTTTTTCCCTTTTATTCCAAGGCTGAAAAAGAACGCGCCGCCGCTGTTATGAAACAGTTGGAATTGCAACCTTTGGAAAACCGCTGTTTTCGGGAGCTTTCGGGCGGGCAACAGCGAAAGGTACTTTTGGCGCGAGCGCTGATGGCCACCCGCGAGCTTCTTTTATTGGACGAGCCTGCGGCGGCGCTGGACCCCCATGCCACCGCCGAATTATACCAAGCCATTCAGACATTGAATAAAGAGCAAAAGATCACAATTATTATGATCTCCCACGATATAGATGCGGCGAAAAAATATGCCGATAAAATTCTGCATATCGGCAAGGACTCTGCCTTTTTCGGTTCGGCCGAAGACTATTTTGAAGGAGGGATGAGCCATGCTTGAAATGATTCAACAAATCGGTTATATCCTTTCCTTTCCCTTTGCGATCCGCGCCCTGATTGTTGGGGTGCTTGTGGCGCTCTGCGCTTCCCTTTTGGGCGTTTCTCTGGTACTCAAACGGATGAGTTTTATCGGGGACGGGCTTTCCCATGTGGCCTTCGGGGCATTGGCAATCGCCACCGCTTTGAAGCTTTCCGATGAGATGCTTTTGGTCCTGCCCATTACGGTGATTGCGGCGGTTCTTTTACTGCGTAGCGGCAAAAAAGCGAAGATCCGCGGAGATGCTTCTTTGGCGCTTTGGGCGGTAGGTTCCTTAGCTTTGGGCTATCTCATCATCAACCTTTTCGGTAATGGCGGAAATGTTGCCGGAGATGTCTGCACCACGCTTTTTGGCTCCACTTCTATTCTGACTTTAAAAACGGCCGATCTTTGGGTCTGCGGCATTATGGCGGCGGTCGTCCTTTTGCTTTACTTTTTATTTTATCGGCAGATCTTTGCGGTCACCTTTGACGAAGAGTTTGCGGCCGCCACCGGCCTGCACACCCAGGGCTATCAACTATTGATCGCCACCATTACCGCCGTTGTCATCGTCATTGCGATGAATTTGGTGGGGTCTTTGCTGATCTCTGCCTTGGTCATCTTCCCCGCTTTATCCGCGATGCAGGTATTCAAGCGGTTTCGCGATGTGATGCTCTGCGCCGCATTCGTCGGGGTCGGGGCGGCGGCTTTGGGAATTTTAATCTCCTTTGCCCCTGCGAAAAACCCCATTCCGATGGGTGCCACTGTGGTGGCGGTAAATTTGGCAATCTTTTTGATCTTTACCTTGATCGGAAAATTGAAACGTATATAAAAAAGCAGACACCCGCAAAAATGCGGGTGTCTGCTTTTACGTTTTCTACTTATAATATCTCTTTTAATTTATCCAAAAACGCTTCTTCGCCAAAGGTGTTGATCTTCCAAAACATCGCTTGGCTTCCGCCGGTGGCGGCGGCAAACAAGCGGAGTTCGCCTTCGCTTTCAAACAAGGTGACATTTAGGCTGACACGGTTGCCACCCACATAGCTATACCGCTCAAATACCCGCACAGAGCAACGCGCGGTAGGGGTATTATAATCGCAGGACTCTTCCAAAGAAGCCGAGATGCTACCATTTAAAATTTCAGTCTCGATCAGATGCAGGACTTCATTGAAACTTCTATTGGTTATGATTGTTTTAAAACTTGCCATAGTACCTCCTTAATTTCTGAAATATTGGTAAATGTTACATTCCAAGGTACCGTTATAGACCTTGCGGCGTTTATCGGCGGGGCGACCGAAGAGCTTTTCAAACTCTTTTTCCGGAGCGATGACAAAATACCGCCAACCCGGCTGCTTCAAAAAGACCTTGCCCATCACCTTATAAAGTTGACGCGCCTGCTCCAAATCCAAAAGGCGCTCGCCATAAGGCGGATTGGTCACCACCATTCCCCTTGGGGTATCCAAGGTAAATTCCTTGACATCGCGGACGGCAAAGGTCAGGCAATCTGCCACCCCTGCGCGCTTGGCGTTATCCAGAGCAATAGCCGCCATTTTGGGATCAACATCAAAGCCAAAGCCACGAAACTCGATCTCTTTTTTGGCAAGAGCACGAGCGGCTTTGCGCCGATCCTGCCAAAGCTCACGGGGTAAACTTGCCCAATTTTCCGCCGAAAAGCCACGCCCGATGCCCGGGGCCATATTCCGCGCCAACATTGCTCCTTCGATCAGTAATGTTCCGCTGCCGCAGAAGGGATCATAAAGCATGGTATCGGGATAGGGGCGCGCCAACATACACATTGCCGCCGCCAAGGTCTCCCGCAGGGGTGCGGGCTGGGCGGCGGGGCGATAACCACGCTTATGCAGAGCGTTGCCTGATGTATCCAGCATCAGCACAGCCCGATCCTTAAAGATGGAGAAGCGCACACTAAACAATGCGCCCCGCTCGGAAAAAACCGAGCGTTTATAATGCCCTTCCAACCGACGAACGATGGCTTTTTTGACGATGGATTGGCAATCGGGGACACTATATAATTTAGAATTCAGGGCATGACCCTTCACAGGGAAACGGCCATCTTCTTCGATCCATTCTTCCCAAGGAAGCTTGCGCACCCCTTCAAACAGTTCTTCAAAACTGCGGGCGGGGAACTCGCCCAAAACGATCTCCACGCGCTGCCCTGTCCGCAACCATAAGTTTGCATCGATGATGGTCTCTTTGGCGCCTTCAAAAAAGACTCTGCCGTTTTCGGTCTGCACCGCTTGGGCGCCGATATTTTTCAGTTCCTGCGCCACCAAGGATTCCAAGCCGAATAAACAGGGGACGCAGCATTTAATCATTTTCATATTTTTCCTCGCTTTTAACCTTAATGCACCTATTTTAACATAATTTAGACAAAATGAAAACCTTTTTATTGTAATTTAAGAACGAAATCTTTATAATGTTAGGTATGAAGATTTATACATTCAATGATTATTGCAAAGATACCTTCGGCGAAAAACTTTATAAGCTTTCGCTGGACGGTGGTTTCAGTTGTCCCAATCGCAGCAACCGAACCGAAGGCGGATGCGCCTTTTGCGCGGGCGGGAGCGGCTTTTTTTCGGCTGCCCAAATCGAGCAAGCCAAAGCGCAGGTGGCCCAAAAATTCAAGGGAGACCGATTTATCGCCTATTTTCAATGCTATACCAACACTTATGCGCCCTTGGAACGATTAAAGGAAATTTACTTGCCAACTGCCGCGCGGGAAGATATTGCCGCCATTGCCATCGGCACCCGCCCCGATTGCCTGCCGCCCGAAACGATTCGGTTTTTGGGGGAACTTTCCCAAATCAAGCCCCTTTTCATAGAGTTGGGGTTGCAGACCGCCAATGATCAAACCGCCCAATCCTTCGGGCGTGGATACCCCACCGCCTGCTTTACAGATGCAGTAAAGGCTCTCAAAAAATACCCAAATATTCATACCGTTGCCCATCTGATGATCGGATTACCGAACGAGACCAAAGAAGACCTTTTGGCGACGGTAGAAGTGGTTAATCAAGCAAAAATCGACGGTGTAAAATTACACCTTTTGCATATTTTAGAAGGAACACCCTATGCCGACCTTTATCGGCAAGGCAAAATTCAAACACTCACCATGGAAGAGTATGGCGATCTTTTGATTATGGCATTAAAAGCCCTACGCCCCAATACAGTCATCCACCGTATCACCGGCGATGGCGCCAAGGCTCTATTGATTGCCCCCCTTTGGAGCGGTGATAAAAAGAAGGTCTTAAATTATCTGAATAAGCGTATTCAACAAGCATAAAAAATCTCTCAATTTGCAAAAATTGAGAGATTTTTTATAGGGTACATAAAATTCGTTCATAAGTTTTAAATCGAGCCGAAGGGAACCCGAAGGCGTATAAAAATACGCCGAGTGGCTCGATTTGAAAGTTATGGGCGAATTTTAAAGCCCTTACTTAAATAATCTTGCGGCGGCGACTGCTTGATGCCAACGGTCCATTTTTGCTTTCGCTTGCCCTCCATCAATTTGGGGTTGCCAGCAGTTTGCTACACGATTTTTTTCCTTCAATTCGCCTGCATCCTTCCAAAATCCCGCTCCAAGACCTGCCAAAAAGGCGGCGCCCAACGCGGTGGTTTCGTGGATCATCGGGCGGCAAACATCCGCTTGCAGAAGATCTGCCTGAAATTGCATCAAAACAGCATTTGCGGTGGCTCCGCCATCTACTTTCAGGCAGGAAATGGGCTTGCCCAATGCCCGCTCCATTCCCGCCAGAACATCGGCAGTTTGATAGGCAATCGATTCCAAAGCGGCGCGAATGAGATGATTTTTATTAGCGCCGCGCGTAAGACCAAAAACACTCCCCCGCACTTCGCTATCCCAATAGGGCGCGCCCAAGCCTGTGAAGGCGGGAACAACGATAACGCCGTTGCTATCGGGGACCTGCGCGGCGGCTTGCCCGCTTTCGGCGGAACTTTCGATCAGTTGCAGCTCGTCCCTTAGCCATTGCACCACCGCACCGCCGATAAAGACACTCCCCTCCAAGCAATAGCAGGCGCTCCCATCGGGCATCGCGCCCAAGGTAGTGATCAGCCCGCCGCCATCTTCTTGGGGCGGTTCTTTCCCCATATTCATCAAGGCGAAGCATCCGGTACCATAGGTGGATTTGAGATCGCCCGATTCAAAGCCGCATTGACCGAACAACGCCGCCTGCTGATCCCCTGCCACACCCCGAATGGGGACATGCGCCCCGAAAATCTCCGCCATTCCGAAATTGCCCATCGAAGAGCGCACCTTAGGGAGCATGGATGCGGGGATGCCAAGTATCTCCAAAAGATGCGTATCCCAACATTTGCGATGGATATCAAAGAGCATGGTGCGGGAAGCATTGGTATAATCGGTGGCGTGGACCTTACCGCCGGTAAGTTTCCAGATCAAATAGGTATCTACGGTGCCAAAAAGCAGTTCGCCTTTGGCGGCGCGTTCCTTGGCACCTTCAATATGCTCCAATATCCAATGCAATTTGGTGGCGGAAAAATAGGGGTCCACTACCAAGCCTGTGGTTTGACGGATATAGTTCCCTTCCGTTTCTTCCAATTCTTTGCAAAATTCGGCGGTGCGGCGGCATTGCCAGACAATGGCATTGCAGATCGGCTCTCCCGTTTGCTTATCCCATACCAATGTGGTCTCCCGCTGGTTAGTGATGCCGATGGCCGCAAGTTCGCTCGGCTTGATATCGGCTTTCAGCAACGCTTCCGATAAGACACCGTATTGAGAAACCCAAATATCCGCCGGGCGCTGCTCCACCCAGCCGGGCTTGGGATAAAAAATTTCAAATTCCTTTTGAGATACAGAGATAATATTCAGATCCCCATCAAAAATGATGCAGCGGGAGCTGGTGGTTCCTTGGTCCAAAGCGGCAATATATTTTTTCATTTTATGCTCCTTTCACAAAGGATCTTTCCATTTGTTTCTATTCTACCATCAAAACGGAGAATCTGCAATCTTTTATTGACTTTTCATTCCCTAGATGCTACTATATAAGTGACCTTACGATCCCTGACGGATAATCGCGGAGATACACCGCGGTGGGCTCGCAAGGGTTTTAGCCGACCGTCTGGGCAGTTTGCGTCATTTGCAAACTGCCTTTTTATATTTTGTAAAAGGAGAAAATTGATATGACAGCTTGGAATGGATTTAAAAGCGGACGCTGGCAAAAGCACATCGATGTTCGCGATTTTATTCAAAAGAACTATACACCCTATACCGGGGACGAAAGCTTTTTAGCACCGCCGACGGCGCGGACCGAAAAGGTGCTGGCAAAATTTGAAGCACTTTTGGCAGAAGAGATGAAAAGGGGCGGTATTTTGGACATTGATACCGAAACCGTCAGTTCTCTGACCCACTACAAGCCCGGGTATATCGACAAAGAAAATGAGCTCATTTTCGGTTTGCAGACCGATGCGCCTTTAAAACGCGGTGTTTGCCCCTTTGGCGGTTTGAATATGACCCGCAAGGCCTGTAAAGCCTACGGCTACGAGCTTTCCCCCAAGATTGAAGAAGAATTTACCTATCGTACCACCCATAACGACGGAGTGTTCCGTGTTTACAATGAAACTATCCGCGCTGCGCGGCACAGCGGCATCATTACCGGTCTACCCGATGCCTATGGGCGTGGCCGCATTATCGGCGATTATCGTCGGGTTGCGCTCTATGGTGTGGATCGATTGATTGAAGAAAAGAAAAAAGATAAGCAGGAACTTTCCGCCCAAGCCATCGATGCCGATACCATTCGTCGGGTTGAAGAACTTTATCAACAACTCGAATTTTTAGGAAAATTGAAGGAAATGGCAGAGATTTACGGCTTTGATATTTCCCAGCCTGCAACCACCGCCAAAGAAGCGGTGCAATGGCTGTATTTTGCTTATTTGGGCGCCATCAAGGAGCAAAACGGTGCGGCAATGAGCCTTGGTCGTACTGCCACCTTCCTGGATATTTATATCCAACGCGATATCGAAAACGGCATGTTGGACGAATCCGGTGCGCAGGAATTGATCGACGATTTTGTTCTGAAACTGCGTTGCGCTCGTCATCTGCGTACTCCCGAATATAATGAACTTTTCGCCGGCGATCCCATGTGGATCACCGAAGCATTGGGCGGTATGGGCGAAGACGGACGGACCTTGGTTACCAAAAACACCTTCCGCTTTCTGCACACCCTTTATAACCTCAAACCTTCGGCAGAGCCCAACCTGACCGTTCTTTGGTCCCGCGGTTTGCCCAAGGCCTTCAAGCGGTTTTGCGCCAAGGTTTCGGAAGAGACCTGCTCCATCCAATATGAGAACGACGATGTTATGCGCCATTATTATGGCGACGATTATGCCATCGCCTGCTGCGTTTCGGCAATGCGGGTAGGCAAAGACATGCAGTTCTTCGGCGCACGTGTGAACCTTGCAAAACTGCTGCTTTATAGTTTGAACGGCGGTAGAGATGAAAAGAGCGGCGATCAGGTCGGCCCCAGAATGCCTGTTTATGAAGGAGAATATCTCGATTTCGAGCAGGTCGTGGAGCGTTTGGACTATTATCGCGAATGGTTGGCAAAGACCTATGTCACCGCGATGAATATGATCCACTATATGCATGATAAATACTGCTATGAAAAGACCCAGATGGCATTGCACGATACCGATGTTCATCGGTTTATGGCCTTCGGTGTGGCAGGGCTTTCGGTGTTGACCGACTCCCTTTCCGCCATCCGCTATGCCAATGTCAAGCCCATCCGCAATGAAGATGGTTTAATTATCGATTTTGAAACCGAAGGGGAATTCCCCATGTATGGCAACGACGACGACCGCGCCGATGCCATTGCTCAAAAACAGACCAAACTGTTCCTGCAAGAACTCAAAAAGATCCCCACCTACCGCAATGCAGAGCATACTCTTTCGGTACTGACCATTACCTCGAACGTGGTCTATGGTAAAAAGACCGGCGCCACCCCCGACGGACGCAAGGCGGGCGAACCTTTTGCCCCCGGCGCCAACCCCATGCACGGCAGAGAAAAGAACGGCGCATTGGCGGCGCTCAACTCGATGGCCAAGCTTTCTTATGATATCTGCAAAGACGGTATTTCCAATACCTTCTCGGTGGTCCCCTCTGCCTTGGGCAACGACCCCGAAGAACGCAAGGACAAGCTGACCGCCATTATCGACGGTTACTTTGCCCAAAAGGCGCAGCATATCAATGTAAACGTTCTCAAGCGGGAAACTTTGCTGGACGCTCAGGCGCACCCCGAATTATACCCCAACCTGACCATTCGTGTCTCGGGCTATGCGGTCAACTTCCATAAGCTTTCCAAAGCCCAGCAGGATGAAGTTATCTCCCGTACCTTCCATGAGGCCATTTGATGAAAGGCGCTGTTCATTCTTTTGAATCGATGGGTTGCGCCGACGGGCCCGGTGTTCGTTTTATTGTCTTTTTGCAAGGGTGCCCCTTGCGGTGCGCTTATTGCCATAATCCGGACACATGGGAATTCAAAGGCGGAACCCTTTATGAACCCCAAGAAATTTTGGATAAAGCCCTTCGCTATAAAACCTATTTTGGCGAAGAAGGCGGCATCACCATCTCAGGCGGTGAACCGCTGGCGCAGAGCAAATTCCTGATCGAGCTTTTAAAACTCTGCAAAGAGAACGGTCTGAATACCGCCATCGACACTTCCTGCTCCGCAGGAGAGGCCGATTGGGAGGAAGTATTGAAATACACCGATGTGGTACTCGCCGATTTGAAGTTTTCCAGAGAAGATGCCTATCAAACATATTGCGGCGGCAATTTGAAAACCGTTCTACGCTTTTTAAAAGCCACCGAAACCGCAGGAGTGGATCTTTGGGTCCGCCATGTGGTTGTCCCGGGGCTGACTGACACAGACCTGCCTGAAACCCTGAAAATTGCCACTCAGTTCAAAAATCTCAAACGAATTGAGCTTCTCCCCTTCCGCAAACTTTGCAAGGGAAAATACGAAGATTTAGGGCTTCCCTTCCCGCTCATCGACACCCCCGAATGCGATGCAGGGCTTTTGGAAAACCTAAAAAAACAGATCCCCGAACAATACCGATAAAAAATTCCCGCAATGCTTGGCATTGCGGGAATTTTAATAAATTTATTGCAATTTTCTTCGGTCCGTTTTATAATTAAGATATCATACATAAAGAGGTGTTTTTCAATGAAAAAAATAAAACTTTCGGAGAATAAGACCTGGAAAGAGTTTAAAGAGTTTATCGCCCAAGGAAACATTGTGGATATGGCCATCAGTTTCGTTATGGGTACTGCTTTCAAGGCGATCGTTACCAGCCTGGTAGACAACATTCTGATGCCGCTTTTGGGCATTGCTATGGGCGGAAAGGACTTTTCCGAGCTGAGCGTGAAGATCGGCAATGAAGCCATCGCCTACGGAATGTTCCTGCAAAGTATCATCGATTTTCTGATTATTGCGATCTGCCTGTTCTTCATCTTAAAGATGATGACTGTTCTCACTCGCAAGCGTAAGGCTGCAGAAGCAGAAGCTGCCGCAGCCGAAGAACCCAAAAAGTCCGACGAGGTTTTGCTGCTGGAAGAGATCCGCGACCTTTTGAAAAAATAATGTTTATAAAAAAAGGGCTCAGACCGTTCGGTCTGAGCCCTTTTTTATTCAGTTACTTCCGTAATCACTCCGTCGGTAAGCAGCAACTCTGCTTTTTCTTTTATTACAGAAACAGGTATATCATACTGTTTCAATTCCTTTTTAGAGGCATTGAGATAGAATTTTGGAGCATAAGCCTTATCCCCAACAACGATTGCATATTTTGTTGCAAAAACTTCGGTGATATTTGCGGCGTTATTAGAATATATCGCATCCAATTCTTCCTGCGTATAGCAGACTTGCTCAATCAAATTATAATCTCCGCTTTTTTCATAGATGACAATATTGTTGTTGTTAATTCTTTCAAATTCCTCTTTTAGAATGTTATATTTTTCGATTGTTCTAAGCAAAGCAGGGGTATATTTGGGATCTGAAATATTATATTTATACTTTTTTGTTTCTTCGGTTACCTGCTCCAGCCACTCATACAAATCTGTTCCGCCGGACTCAACCACATAGTCCATCAAGGCACCGTCTAACTGATACAGTTTTGCTGCGTATGCCCGCTCATAGTCAAAATTGCCTTCGCCGCCGGTCGCGTTATATTCAGGAAGATCGACTATCGGTTCAAACATTCCACCCTGCCATATTCCGATCCCAACCAGCACTAAACATAAGCATGCAGCTATGACCCCCCACTTCAGCATATGAGGTTTAACACTTTTATTATCAAATGGGGAAGCGGTTTTAATATATTTATCATCGATTTCACCGATTGTTAATAGCAGTGTTTTATTATTCATTATATTTCACCTCATTTATTTGCATCATCAAGCGAAAAAGTTACCTGCCAATTTCCTTCGGTTCGGTTTTTGCAAGTTATAAACTCTCCATAGGCCTTATAATTCCCAAGTTCTTCCGGAGAGATATCATATATTATTTCATCAAAACTTCCCACTTTTTTATCATCCCAAAAGGAAAAACTATAGCATTCCGCTTGATTTCCAGCCATATCTTCTAATCGAATATAACCGTGATTATCGAACATAGCAATGTTTTCATAATAAATTTGAATGTGCAGTTTTCCTTTTATAAAACCGACATTCGTTATGGTTACACCCTCTACCGGGGAGTAAATACCGTCCTCTGTAGGAATTAAATATTGAAGATCAAATCGGCTTTTATAATCAAAATCTTTTCCTCCACCGCCTCTGAATGATTCGATTTTTTGAGTTTCTCGTACTTCAGACACATTGCTTAAAACTTCATTTGTAAGATCGCCCTTAAAAACATTTTTATTACTCAGGAATTCCGTGAAAAAGAAGGTGATTTTTTCTTTTTTTACATTTACGTCTCCCCATTGCCGAATGGTAATCAAAAATGTTGCAACACCGCTCTCCGAATCATACGAAAGCATACTACAAGATGCCGATGAATCAAATGCGCGATTTATGTGATAGCTATCGAATAAATCGGTGGTTTTATCAATTCGATTTTGATTGGTCAAATCCTCCAGAGAAACATAAAACGCGATCTCATCTTCATAAACCGCTGAGGAAAGTACCTCAAGCTTTATTCCATTATCAACGCAAGACAATTGTATTGGTTTTAGCGTTTGAGCAAGGGACGGTGAAAAATAATACAAGGTTTGGTAGATCGGATCTATGGTTATACCGAATACAGGAAAAGAAACAATTGTTACCAGCAGCGCAACAACAGCAACAAGTGCAATTGCTCGTGTAAAAGGAATTCTCTTATTGCATTGGGGCGTAGCAACCAAAATATAGTCATCTTCAATTTGACCAATGGTCAATAGTAAATCAAGGTTGCTCATACCGAAATGCCCCCCTTTTCTAAATATATTTTCAGTTGCTTTCTGATACGAAACAGTGTTACCGTAACATTGTTTTCGCTCATTCCATAGTCGGTTGCAATTTCCTTGATGGAGCTCATATACCAATATCTTCTTACAAACAATTTGCAGTTTTCGGGCGTTTGTGATTCTAAAAAGCGATTTAGCAAATCCTTGATCGCTATTTCATCTATGATGTCACTATCGCTTTTAGAAACACACTCTGAAAGCTCGTCCAGTATTAAAGGAACCTGTCCGCCACCTCTTTTTTGAGCAGTTAGTTGTTCATACTTATTAAGTGATAAATTGCGGGTAATCTTACCGAGAAATGTCTGCAATCGGTTTGGTTTATGGGGCGGAATGCAATTCCAGACATTGAGATATGTATCGTTTACACACTCCTCGGCGTCCTCGTCACTTCGCAGAATGTTATACGCAATATAGTGACAGTACCTACCATATTTGTTTGCCGTTTCAGTTATGGCTTTTTCCGAACGTTCCCAAAATAGTTTTACGATTCTTTGGTCATCCATGAAATCTCCCTCCTTTCACCCTAATACACAGAATTCAAAAGTGATTTATTACAAAAGGTGCCGCATTTTGCGACACCTTTTTGATTTAATCCACCTTTCCGGAATTGATTCTGAAATCTGTAATCGGCTCATTAATCGGCTTATCAAATTTAAACATCATTGTAACTTGCCCGTTTTCTTCCCCAAATGTCACAGTGGAAGGCGTGGATTCATTATAACCTTGATAATATGCTTCTCCTGTTACATCTATCTGCTTATGACAGCCTTGATTGACATCTATCCTGCCTGGGCCTTCACCAACAGTCATCCAAGCATGTAACGCACTTCCGTTTGTAAACCAAAGCTTTATATATTCATTGGTCACTTCAACTTTATCAATCGCCTTAGGTTGTCCCATTCCGCTGTTGTCGATTATATAATTGTCGGTCAGAGGATCATAAAACGTTGGAAAATCAAGTCCCATTACTTCGGTGACAATAGTATCTTTATTGTAACTAACATAAGTTCTATTGTAGTCAGGCTTAGGAGAAATATCGTTGGAAACGGGAGCGGTAAATGTTTTTGCTTTGTTTAAAGTTCTGTTTTCAAGCCAAGTAGAAGTGTCTGCGAATTCAAACACCGACCCTCGTACCTCTTCATCATACCTATTACCCGAAACATACCAATCGATGATCTTGTTTTCCTTCGAATCAACCAAGACGTAAATTCTATCTGTATGGTTTTGCTCATATTCAGTTGTGTTATGAACCGTATATTTAAAGTTTGTACTTGCAGTATAGAAAATAACACTGCCATTTTTAATTGCTCGTTCAAGCTTGACGGTCGGTTTGTCAATTGTTTGTTCAAGCCACTTAACAGTATCACGCTGATACGCAAACTTTCCTCCGAGATACGCTTTGCATAGATTCGATATATTCGTTTGAAATTCCGGCATTTTATCGTCGCCGGACACCATGGCATTATAATATGATTCAATATCTTTTTCAAGAGTCACGTTCTCGGCAGAGATAATATCTCCCACCTCTTTAAGCTTATAAATTTTATTGATATCGCCGTCAGGGAGCGTTTTAGAGAAGTAATAAACATCACCGTTTTTTTGCTCTAAAAGATATGTGACACTTGTCGCAAAAGCGCTAAGATTATTTTTTCTGATGCTTTTTGCAAGTTCCTTATCCTTTATACAATCATCAAAGTTCTTCTCTGTAAGAATATCCTTCTTAAAATTCAGTTTGTTATCACTATGATATCCCCAAGTATTTCCCGCAGTATAATTATATTCTGACAGAATGTTGTCTTCACCCTCTATTGCAATATGTTTATTTTTCACAAAGCTTGTCGGTTGGATTGAATACACCACGCTGTCGTAAGCATATTGCTTGTTTTGAATCGCACCGCTATGTGGGGTTACACAGATGTTTTTTGCGCGCTCTTTATTAAAGAGTCTATAGTCGCCGGTTATGACATCATCAACCGAAACATAGTCTGCCAAAATATTTTGTTCCGGATAAAGCGTGTATTTGGTTTTACTATCAGCCACGATAGAGAGTTCACCGTTTGCCGCTGAGATGGTATAAGTAATTTCGCCGTTTTCACTTTTTGTAATCTGTGTGACTGTTCCGCTGAAATCAACCGTTGTATCACGGGTTACAAAAACAACCGTTGCAACCAACAAAACCACTGCAATTATTAATAATATTTTACCTATTATTCTAAACTTTGTTTTCATCAGAAACTCCTTTATATTTTCAACCTAATACACAGACTCCATTCGAATTATATTACATATTTGATGCACAATTAAATAATAGCATAGATACATTCAGTTGTAAACACAAATAAAAAGCGTGGAAATTTTTCTCTATATATGATATAATTGCTATTATAAGATTTTTCTGTGGATAAGAGGTTTAATGATATGAAACGCGAAAATACCGCAAAGGGATTCATGGCGTTGGCAATGTTTATCTTCGGCACTTTGGCTCCCTTTGTCCGTAAGATCAATATCAGTTCCGGTGAATTGGCGCTTTATCGCGCTGTCCTTGCCGCAATTTTGGTCGGCTCATTCCTGCTGATTACAAAACAAAAACTCCCCATCGGCAATATCAAAAAAGAATTGGCTCTCCTTTTGCTTTCCGGTGTTGCGATAGGTGTGAATTGGATTTTCCTGTTTGAAGCATATAAGTATACCACCGTTTCGGTTGCTACTTTAAGCTATTATTTTGCGCCGGTCATCGTTATGGTGGTTTGCCCCTTGCTGTTTAAAGAAAAGCTTTCGGCAAAACAAATTCTCTGCTTTGTTATGTCCACTGCCGGTCTTGTGTTGATTACAGGTACTACGGGCGGCGGAAAACAAGATTTACTCGGCATTGCTTTTGGATTGAGCGCGGCAATATTTTACGCAACGGTCATGCTTCTGAATAAGTTTATAAAAGGTGTAGCGGGGCTTCACCGCACATTTGTGCAATTTATTGCCGCCATTGTAATACTCATACCTTACGTCATTTGTACAAGCGGATTTAACTTTGTCGGATTAGATAAAAGCGGCATCTCTGCCCTATTGATTGTCGGTCTTGTGCACACGGGGATTACTTACTGTATGTATTTTTCTGCGCTAAAAGATTTGCCGGGGCAAAAGGTGGCTATTTTAAGTTATATCGATCCGTTGGTCGCCGTTTTGGTCAGCGTAGTCTGGTTGAATGAAAAAATAACCATCCCGCAAATAATCGGTGGCCTGCTCATATTGGGCTTTACCCTTTGGAGCGAACTGCCGATTGGAAAGAAAAAATAGGGTTTACTGCCACAAGAAAAGGACATCCTTGCGGATGTCCTTTTCTTGTGGCAGGGGCAGAGCGAACCCAACCATATCCACAGCGATCATTTAAGGGCAATTAACACTCGAAATACAGTCAACGAAACATATGTTCGTCGGCTTCATTGTTTGTATATTGAAATAACAAACTGTTCATAAGTAAATTTTTGAATCCGTACCTCATTTATGTTTATTTTCATATTCTTAATACCTATACCTACACATTTAACATACGCTTCTTTTGCAGTCCAAAGTTCGAAAAATCGTGTAAGAATTTCGGTGTTGGTGGCAAAAGTGAAATCTTGCTCTGTAGGTGTTCGGCCAAATAGATACAATAGTTCTTCATTTGTGAAGATGCGTTTGGCTACAGCTAAATCAATCGGGCGGATCTGTTCGATATCAATACCGATAGGTTTATCATCAACTGCGCAAACAACCATATCACCCGAATGGCTTATATTGAACTCCACGGCTAAGTCTTTTGCATAAGGCTTGCCGAGTTCTTTTATGCCAAATTCTATGCTTTCGGGTGCGACACTGCACCATTCGGCTATAGCTTTACGGGCAAGCATTTCGCCGGCGACAGTTCGTTTTTTATCATCGACAAAGCGAAACCTGTCAACGCGGCGTTGCTTGTCGGTGTTCATCAGCAAATACCATTTATTATATTCGGCATCGGTTAAATCCCGAATATCGTATTTATACCATTTCATTTGTTATATCTCACTTGTTTTTATAATATGATGGGGTGTTGCCTGTATATTTTTTAAAGGCGTTGCTGAAATAATAAACGTTTTCGTACCCACACAACTGCGCAACATCTGAGACTTTGTATTTGCCGCTGCTTAAAAGCTCACAG
>CALGEL010000059.1 GCA_937881855.1 uncultured Clostridia bacterium
GACAGAGGATTTTGCCCCGAGAAACAAATACTTCCTTATCAACACTCGGCGAAAGTCCAAGGGCTTTTTTAATTTGAAATGAAAGGGATAGGGGTTATTCTTCGATGATCCTCCGACATTCCAGATAGAAGCGCTTGTCGTGTGCGTGCCCCATAGAAAAGGTTTTGCGGGGAAGTGCGCCATCGGCAATGACCGTCGGGAAAAGGTCTTCTTTTTCCATATTGGGTAAAATAAATCCTAATGCGTTCTCATTCATACTTAAATTATCCACAACATCTTCGCCGTGAATATAATCAATCTCACCATTCAGTTGGGGGACAATGGTGTCCAGTGCATTTTGAAGGCTACCCACCGCAAGTTTGGAACTTTCTTTGGCAAACGAATAAGTGGTATGTACCCCTTTGCAGACAATTTCGATGGTCTGACTGTATTTGTCGCCTTTTTCCAAGCCATATTCCTTTAATGTATCCAATAAAGCTTCGGGATTGATTTTGGTCACAATCCGATGGATCGGCTCAAATTGCAGCGCAGGGCTATGGAGATTGACAAGCTCGACCAAGCAATATCTTGCAGGGTGATCCAATGCTTTTTCCCCAATCTCTAATTTGAGTTGTTCATAGCAGGCTTTGGCGGTTGCAAGCGAATGGTTACCGTCGCCCATTGCAAAAAGAAGCGGATGCTCTTCTTCGCCGGTCAGTGCGGCCAATTTTTTCAAAAGTTCTTCGCAATCTTCGTTTTGGATTTGATATCCTTTCAGATGACCGCCCCGTTCCATTAAATCAAAATCATAAATGCAGTCTGCATCGGATACTTTACTTTCTAATGCTTCAATGACTGTAAATTTGGGGTCATCGATCAAAACCATAATATGCGGCAATTCCATCGGTGCCTCTTTGCGAACACGGATGCGAGGGGGAAGGCGATCTTCTACGGTCCCTTCGGTGGCGCGGCAAAGGGTTTGGGACCCTTTGCGGTAGTCGTAGCATTCTAAATCCAATGCACCGATCAACCCTTGGCGAAGGGCGCCATCGTCTTGTGTGCGATGAAGATAGACCATAGAAGAGGGGAGAGTGCGGAAAAGGTCTTTGCTCGTATACTCAGCCATCTTTTTATGTACCGCCGATGGATCGGCAGATTCGAGCTCGGCTTCGGGAAGAATCAGTTGCAAGGTGGATGGCGCATCGCCAATAAACTTGCGAACACGCTGCCAATATTCCGGTTGGCTGGTGTATTGATCGCAGGCGACAACGCTCCATTTGTTCATCTCTTTTGTGTTTGGAATTAAAATGTCAGCGGGAATAAATCCAATCTTTTTATAGTTAATCATTAGAAAACTCCTTATTTCAAAAACGCATAAAAGGCACGAATGGTCTCATAAATATCGGCCTTGGAGGCGATTTCATAGGGTGCGTGCATAGAGAGCAACCCGATGCCGATGTCCACAGTGTCGATATTGCGATTGGCCATATATTTGGCGACCGTTCCGCCACCGCCTGCATCGACTGCACCTAAAAGGCCGGTCTGCCAGCGGATGCCGTTATCGTCAAACAATCGAGTAAAGAAACTCATCGTTTCCGCCGATGCATCGGATGTTCCGCTCTTGCCGCGGGCGCCTGTATATTTGGTGATGCAGGGGCCGTGATTGAGACGGCAACAATTCTGGGATTCGGTTGCCGCCATATAGAGCGGATCCAAAGCGGCATTGACATCGGCAGAAAGGCATTTACTTTGCAGGCAAAGCTCGGGCAGGCTTTCGTTGGGAGCAATGCGTCCAAAGACCAATTCCATAAATTGGCTTTGCATACCGCTGACACCGTCGGATCCGATTTCTTCCTTATCCACCAATGCAACCAAAGCGGTCTTTTCCGGCTGTTCTAATTGCATTAATGCTTCAAAAGCGGTGTAGGCACAGATGCGATCATCGTGACCATACGCACCGATCAAACTCTTATCAAAGCCCAATTCTGCGGGCGCATACTTGGGTACCAGCGTAAGTTCCGCAGAAATGAAATCTTTTTCAGCCATTCCGTATTTTTCGTTAAGGATCTTTAAAACGGCGGATTTGACGCGATCTTTATCCACCGTCATATCGGGAATGGAACCGGCAATCACGCGCAAATTTTCGCCTTCAATGACCTTGGATGCGCTTTTTTCCATCTGTTCGTGGGAAAGATGGATCAAAAGTTCTGAAATGCAAAAAGTATAGTCATTTCCCGAAAGGTCGACACGCTTGCCGTCGTTTAAAATGACAATGCCTTCCAAGGATAAGGGGATTGCTGTCCATTGATATTTCTTAATTCCGCCGTAGTAGTGGGTCTTTAAGAGCGCCAGCCCTTCGGATTCATAAAGTGGGCAGGGCTTTAAGTCGATGCGGGGAGAATCAATGTGCGCCGCGGCAATATGCAACCCTTCGGAAATCGGACGCCTGCCCATAATCCCCAAAAAGATGCTCCGATCGCGGTTGATGATATAAAACTTATCACCGGGTTGGAGATTGGCATTGCGTTCCAATGGCTTATACCCGTTTTCTTCCGCTCTTTTTTTGAAATAAGCGGTGCAAGCACGCTCGGTTTTGCATTGCTCCATAAAGGCCATATAACCTTCTGCCGCTTCGAAGATGGCGGGGATTTCCTCTTTGTTCTCATAAATATTTTTGGTTTCGTAAAATAAACTCATCGTTGTTCTCCTGCATAGTTTCTTAAAATGGATTGAATTAAATTTAAGGTGTCTTGTTGCAATGTAGTTAGATCGCCATCATTTTGGAGAATATAGTCGCTTTTATTGGTATAGAATTCCGCCGGATGCTGGCTTGAAAGCCGTTTGCTTGCTTCGGAAGGACGCAGATGATCGCGAAGAATGATACGCTCTGTCGCCGCCTTGGGGTTGGCGATAACCGATAAAACACAATCGCATTTTTGATTCAGTCCGCTTTCAAAAAGTAATGGCGCATCCAATATAATGTGGCTGCCGCGATGTTCTGTCAAATCAGCTTGGATGGCGGAAAGAATATGGGGCATCACCAAGTCGTTCAGCCTTTGAAGGGCTTTAGGATCCCCCATGGTATAGTTTCGCAGAACAGAGCGGTTTAATACACCGTCTGAAATTATTTCTTTGCCGAATTCTTCGGCAAGAGCGTTTAAAACCATCGGATCGCGGTATACACGTTCGTGAACAATATTATCACAATCCAGATGATAAAATCCATGTTGTTTAAAGATTTGGGCAACAGTGCTTTTTCCTGCGCCACTGAACCCGGTTAATCCTAAGACCATAAGGTGACAAGGATAATCCGAACCTTGTTTTAAAAAGGCGGATTTCCGTTTCCTCCTCGTTAAAATACTCGCCAATGCGCCGGCATTGGCTGTGTTTTATGCCTTGACGAAACAAAAATCCGCTCTTTTTAAAATCTTCGACCTCAAAGCAAGGAGATTTCGAGGGATTTTTGTTCATCTTTTTTGCAGATAGGCCGGCGCCTATCAAGGAAAAATGGGCGAAAAGCACCGAAATCTCCTGCTTTGAGGCAGATTCGGATTATTCTTGTCACCTTATTAACCTTTCTGCATCAACAATTTGGAAAGATGCGGCCCGCAATAATCGATTGCGTACTGCCAATCCCATTCCGCTTTCGGGCGGCTCCATCGCATAGATTTTTTTGCAAGGGAGATGATCAAATTCCCGCAATGCGCGGAACAATGCTTGGGATTGAGATAAGGAATCCGATTTTGAGCCGAAAGAAACGGCGCGGGGAAAACGGTCGAGATATTCATCAAAAGCCAAAACCCAAGTATCTTCATCCATTGCGTTAAGAATGGCGTCGCACACCTTTTCGTAATCGCCGCGAACGATGAAGAGTGGGGCTTTTGGCGCGTAGTGGCGATGAAGCATACCGGGGGAAGAGACCTTTTGCCCTTCCTTGACCGGGTTAAGTACAGCGGGGTCGACATCCACATCAAATCCCGCATTTTGGAGCATATCCACCGTAATACCGCCGGGACGCAAGATTTTGACCCGATGGTTCCCTAAGGGAAGCAGAACGGTGCTTTCCACGCCGATGGAACAGTCGCCGCCATCAATGATCGCGGCAATTTTATCGGTCAGATCTTCTTGGCAATGGGAAAGGCGGGTGGGAGAGGGGCGCCCCGAAAGATTGGCGCTCGGAGCCACAATCGGAACACCTGCTGCGCGAATTAACGCGGTTGCAATGGGATGATCGGGGCAACGAACAGCCACTGTATCTAATCCGGCGGATACAATGTCGGGAAGCTCTTTTCTGCGGGGTAATACGATTGTCAGCGGGCCCGGCCAGAAAAGATCGGTCAATTCTTTCATATCATCAGGGATGGATAAAGCCACCTGTCGGATCATATCAAAATCGCTGATATGAGCGATCAGCGGATTATCTGCAGGGCGATTTTTAGTTTCAAAGATTTTAGCAACCGCTTCGGCATCCAGCGCATTGGCACCCAGCCCGTAGACCGTTTCTGTGGGGAAGCAGACAAGTTCTCCCCGGCGGATTAATTCGCCGCATTGCATCAGTTCGGTATGGTCTGCATTTTTAAATAGAAGGGTGTTCATCCGTTTTGAGTACCTTTCAGTTTTTCCGCCTGATCGTTTGTGATCAAAGCGTCGATGATCTCGTCGAGATCGCCGTTGAGTGTTTGTTCTAATTTATATATAGTCAAGCCGATGCGATGATCGGTGATGCGTCCTTGGGGGAAATTATAGGTGCGGATGCGTTCACTGCGATCGCCGGTTCCGACCTGGCTCTTTCGTTCGCTTGCCAACGCGGATTCTTGCTTTTCTCGCTCAATATCCGCCAGGCGGGAACGCAGGATTTTTAAGGCGCGTTCTTTGTTCTTGTGTTGGCTGCGCTCGTCTTGACATTCCACCACAAGACCGGTGGGGAGATGGGTAACGCGAATGGCGCTTTCGGTCTTGTTTACATGCTGACCGCCCGCGCCGGAGGAACGGAAGGTATCGATTTGGAGATCGGCGGGGTTGATTTCAAAATCCACCTCTTCCATTTCGGGCAGAACGGCGACCGTAGCCGTAGATGTGTGGATCCGTCCGCCGCTTTCGGTCTCGGGTACGCGCTGAACACGATGGACACCGCTTTCAAATTTATAGCGAGAAAATGCACCATCACCGCTAATAGAAAAGGCAATCTCCTTGATTCCGCCCAATTCGGTATCATTCAGGCTCAAAACCTCATAAGAATATCCTTTGGACTCGGCATACATAGTATACATTCTAAATAGGGTAGAAGCAAACAGCATCGCTTCTTCTCCGCCGGCACCGCCGCGAATTTCAATGATGACGTTTTTATCATCGTTCTCGTCCTTCGGCAGCAACAAAATTTTCAATTCTTCCAGGCAGTCATCGGCCTTTGCCTTGTTTTCTTTATATTCCGCTTCCGCAAGTTCCCGCATTTCGGCATCGTCGGCTTCTTTGATCATAAGCTCTGCTTCGTCGAACCGCGCGGAGAAAATGCGATATTCCCGAAATTTTTCAATGATCGGGGTCAACTGTTTATATTCCCGCATCAATGCAGCATATTGCCCTTGATCGCTGACGATATTCGGGTCGGAAAGTTTGGTATTGATCTCTTCGTATCGATCTTCAATGAGTTTGAGTTTTTCTGTCATGGGGTTTCACGCTCAATTCGTTTAATGTTTTTTTCGATCTTATGTCGCGGAGCCATAATCTCATGCCCGCAACCGATGCATTTGATTTTGAAATCCATCCCTACGCGCAACACAGAAAAGCGATTGCATCCGCACGGGTGGGATTTTTTCATTATAAGAGTATCAGAAATGAGTACATCCATCGCGGGTGATTTTCCTTCCATTTGTATATTTATTATATAATACCATATTTATATTTATTATTCAAACATTACTTTCATAAAAAGGCATTAAATTTCAGCTTTGAACATATATATTTTACCAAGATTACGGTTGAAAGGAATGGAATAAAATGCAAAAGGAAGAATATCGCTCGGAAGGGATCGAACGCCCGGAAGACGCTGTTTATTTTAAATCGGAGCAGAGTTTGATGCGTGCTTGCGAGGAGAAGGTGATTTTGCAGGCGCGTTGCTGCCTTTGCGACAGCGGACATAATTTATATGTGGATCTTGGATGTATGCGGGGTTATATTCCGCGCGAAGAAGTGGCACTCGGGATTCGAGAAGGAACAGTCAAGGATGTCGCGATTATTACTCGCGTTAATAAGATGGTCTCTTTTGTGGTCAAAGGGTTTGCCGAGATTGAAGATCAGCGTGTGGCAATGCTTTCGCGCAGAGAGGCGCAGGAGGAGTGCCTGGAATATTTGCTTGAAACGGTGCAGGCGGGAGATGTGGTTGATGTTCGCGTAACGCATCTGGAACAATTCGGCGCGTTTGTTGATATGGGTTGCGGTGTCGTTTCGATGATCCCCATTGATCGAATATCGGTTTCTCGGATCCGTCATCCCAACCACCGATTTACCTGCGGAATGAACCTTCGTGCGGTGGTTTTGGAAAAAGATTATGAAAATAAACGATTTTTATTGTCTCATAAAGAACTGCTTGGAACCTGGGCAGAGAATGTTAAAGGGTTCGAGGCAGGGCAGACTGTAAGCGGGATTATTCGCAGCGTGGAAAATTACGGAATATTTGTGGAACTGACACCAAACCTTGCAGGACTTGCGGAACTGACGGAATATGCAGAACCGGACCGCTATGTGGGTGTGTATATCAAAAGCATTATCCCCGAAAAAATGAAGGTCAAATTAGCGGTTGTTGATTTGGGGGACCCAATCAATAAACCCACACCATTTACATACTATTTTGATGGGGACCATTTGGACCGATGGATTTATTCTCCGCCGGAGAGTCGGCGCATTATAGAAGAAACATTTGAATAAAAAGAAATAAGGCCACGCATCAGCGTGGCCTTTAATCTCTTATTCCGCGTCTTTTCTCTTGGCGAAACAATCGCTGCAGTATACAGGACGATCCTCAGTGGGCTTGAAGGGAACCTTGCATTCTGCACCGCAGTCTGCGCAAACTGCATCATAGAAGGTCTTAGCGCCTCTGGCAGCAGTCTTGCGAGCGTCACGGCAAGCTTTGCATCTTTGGGGCTCGTTCTGGAAGCCCTTTTCAGCATAGAATTCCTGCTCACCGGCGGTGAACACAAATTCATTACCGCAGTCTTTGCATGTGAGTGTCTTGTCTTCGTACATTTCTTTTTCCTCTCTCGTGGATAAATTATTTTTGAACCCACATAGGAACTGCGGAAAACCGCAAAGCCATGGGCATTCAACTATGATAATTTGCTTCGGATCCTGCATAATGCGTTGGAAACGGATTTTTCCGTGATCTGAAGCCGATTGGCAATTTTTTTATAAGAAATACCTTCAAGATAGAGAAGCAATACCTTTTTTTCCAAATCCGAAAGCGCAGATTGCGCATCGGAGAGAACTGCTTCTAAATGCTCGCGGATAATCAAAATATCAAGGGGATTATCATAGCTGAAAAGTGTTGCAGATTCCAAGTCGACCGAGCGGTTGAGCGCGGCATGCTTTTGGGCTTTCGCTTCGTTCATTGCAGATATGATATGATTATGTATACACGTTTTGGCATAAGGGAGAAGGTCGATGCCTTTATTTGGATCATAACTTTGAATTGCTTTGAGCAATCCGATGCGCGCTTCTTGAAGAAGATCTTCTTTATCACCGCCGATAATGAAGTAACGCGATGATAAACGGACTAAAAACGGGGTCCATAAAAGAATAATTTGATTTAGCGCATCGGTATCGCCGCCCTGCGCCGCACGGATGAGTTGCAGGGAAACCGATGGATTTGCATTTCCATTTTCGTTTTCTAATGTATACATAAATAGATTATAAAGTATATTTATCTTAAAGTCAAGTAAAAAAATCAAATTAATAGAAAAAATTCGACAGATTTAATAATTTTTGTCTATTTCATTCAAAAAAACAGATAAAACATAAAATGATTTCTAATTTTTAAAAAAATACTTGATTTTATTGAAAAAGGGTGTTAAAATATTTAAGCATTTGAAAAAAGAAGATAAGGAGGTGTATCCCATGCCCAATATCAAGTCTGCTAAAAAGAGAGTATTGGTTACCGAAACCAAGACCCTGCAAAATAAAATGCTGAAATCCGAACTCAAAACATTGATCAAGAAATTTGATGCTGCTGTTGAGTCTGGTGATAAGGCTGCAGCCACCGAAGCTTATAAGGTTGCTGTCAAGAAGATTGACAAGGCTGTCGGAAAGAGTATTATCGCAAAGAATACCTCCAACAGAAAGAAGAGCAAGCTGACCGTCAAATTGAATAAGATGGGTGCATAATTGCCCTTTTGTTTGATCGAATCAAGCCCCCTGCATATTGCAGGGGGCTTGTTTTTTTCTTGACTTTATCGGTGCGGAAGAATATAATTAGTCATACAAAACTTAAAGGGATGAAATAATGAAGAGATTTATTTGTTTGTCAGTTATAGTTATAATTCTACTTTCTTTTGGCGGTTGCAGTACCTTTGAAGATACCCCCGAAACCGATGCGGCCTTTGCTGCTTATGAGGCGGCGGTCCTTCAATCGATCGGGCATAAAAAAGGCGCGGTTACGGTGTTGACGGAGAATAAGGATACAGCGGTTGAAAATAAGGAAACGGTAGGTGTGATCGAATATTCTTTCTCTACCGATGATCAAGATCGCGTCACTTTTGAGCGCAACGATTATACAAATGGGGAGCCGGTGGCAGCCTATAAAGCGGATGGTGAAAAAGCATATCAAATGGATATGGCGAGCGGGGAATGGAAGGACGTTACCGAATCCAGCAGTACATTACTGAACCATCAGACGAACTATATGAACACCCTTTCGCTGTTCCGCATTGATAATAATTTCAGATATAGTAAACATTTTCTCGAATCGGTAACGATGGAAGAAGCAGCGGGCGAAAAAATCATCGTATTTACCTTGAAAAATGATAAAGTAACCGATATGTTGGAATTTTCGGACCAACGAAAAATCAAGCGGGAAATGTCTTCTCAAACCCGTTCGTATTATATCGACGAAAAAGGGGATATTCAAAAAATTGTGATTGATACCCTTCAAAATGTGACCTATAAAGGAAAAAGCGGAACATTATCCAGTAAAATTACCGTCACAACGCAATATGAATAAAAAACAGCAGCCATCGGCTGCTGTTTTTTTATTGGTCTTTTTCGTTGCTGCGGTAGCGTAAAGCTTCGGAAATATGAATGGTTTCAATCAATTCCGAACCTGCCAGATCGGCAATGGTGCGCGCAACTTTTAAAATACGATAATAGGCGCGTGCCGAAAGGTCCAAGCGGTCAAAACTTTTGCGGATCAGTTGCTCGGCTTCAGGGGAGAGAATACAGTATTTCTTTACCTGCGGGGAAGAAAGATCGGCATTTTTAGAGATCCCTTCTTCCCGATAGCGTTCGAGTTGAAGTTTTCTCGCTTTAAGGACCCGCTTGCGGATGACCGAAGAAGGTTCGCCGGGTGCTTTGGTGCTTAACTCTTCATAGGAAACGGCGGGAACTTCAATATGTAGGTCAATGCGGTCCAGCAACGGACCGGAAATACGATGCCGATAGCGTTGAATTTCGCCCGGCGAGCAGGTGCAGGCTTTGGTCGGATGCCCTAAAAAACCGCATTTACAAGGGTTCATCGCGCAGATCAGCATGGTGTTGCAAGGGTAGGTGACGGTACCGTTTGCGCGGGCAACGGTGATTTCATTATCTTCCAGCGGAGCCCGCATTGAATCCAGAACCTGCGGCGAAAATTCGGGCAGTTCATCTAAAAACAGAACGCCGTTATGTGCCAGAGAAAGCTCGCCCGGTGTCAGATGTTGACCGCCGCCGCAAAGGGCAACATATGTGGCGGTATGATGGGGGCTTCGGAAGGGGCGGGTGCGGCAAAGATCCTGCCCGGGTCGCGCGGCCACCGAATAGATTTTGGTACATTCCAAAGCCTCTTCAAATTCCAAAGGCGGCAATATGGTCGGCAACCGTTTGGCGAGCATACTTTTACCGCTACCCGGAGGGCCCTGCATCAGCAAATTATGGCCGCCCGCAGCGGCAATTTCCATTGCGCGGCGCGGAATAAACTGCCCCTTGACATCCGCAAAATCCACTTGAAAATCTTCTTCGTTTTCCGGCGAAAATTCAATGGGTTTTAAAGGCTCGATGATGCCGGGTTGTTTCAATAATTCCACAACATCTCGAACATGATGGACAGGGTAAATATCCAATTTGTCGATATACTGAACTTCCGGAGTATTTTCTGCGGGAATGATCAGCGCGCGAAACCCGAGCTCACGCGCCTTCAACGCCATCGGCAAGACGCCGCGAACGGCACGAACTTCGCCCAAAAGGGAAAGTTCTCCGATAAATCCAATGTCCGAAAAATCCCCTTGCAGGCTACCGTCGCAGCAAAGAAATCCCATCAGCATCGCCAGATCATATACCGGACCGACCTTTTTGACATCGGCAGGAGCGAGGTTGACGGTAATTCTGCGGGATGGAAAACTGAAATTGGAATTTTTCAGCGCACTGCGGACCCGCTCCTTGGATTCTTTTACCGCTGCGTCCGGCAGGCCGACAATCTCAAAGGTGGGAAGCCCGTTGCTAATATCTATTTCAACTGTGACAGGGAAGGCATCGATTCCCGCCAACCCGAACGAAAGCATTCTTGAAACCATAGAAAATCCTCCTATTTCTACTTCTTTTATAACATTTGAACGAATAAAAAGCAAGAAATTTGTTATTTTTCTATGATTTTCTTTTTTTATGGTCTTTACACAAATGTTTTTTCGTGTTAAAATGCTTAGTGGTATAAATTTATTATATTCATATAAGGAGGACACTATGGCTAGAAAAATGAAAACCATGGACGGTAACAACGCTGCTGCACACGTTTCCTACGCGTTCACCGACGTTGCGGGTATTTACCCCATCACTCCGTCTTCGGTAATGGCTGAAATGACCGATAAGTGGGCTGCGGAGGGCCGCGTCAACGTATTTGGTCAAAAGGTTAAGGTTGTTGAGATGCAGTCGGAGGCAGGCGCCGCCGGTACCGTTCACGGTTCTTTGGCAGCAGGTGCGCTGACCACCACCTATACCGCTTCTCAGGGTCTTCTTCTGATGATCCCCAATATGTATAAGATTGCCGGTGAGCAGCTGCCCGGAGTTATCCATTGCTCTGCTCGTGCTTTGGCTTCTCATGCACTTTCTATTTTCGGTGATCATTCCGACGTTATGGCTTGCCGTCAGACTGGTTTTGCTATGCTCTGCGCAAGCAACGTTCAGGAAGTTATGGATCTGGGCGCTGTCGCTCACCTTTCCGCAATCAAGGGTAAGGTTCCCTTCCTGCATTTCTTCGATGGCTTCCGCACTTCTCATGAATTGCAGAAGATCGAGATCTGGGATTATGATGATTTGAAGGACATGCTGGATATGGACGCTGTCAATGCATTCCGCAAGAACGCATTGAACCCCGAGCATCCTGTTCTGCGCGGCTCCGCTCAGAACCCCGACATTTTCTTCCAGGCTCGCGAAGCTTGCAATAAGTATTACGATGCCCTTCCCGCCGTTGTTGAAGAGTATATGGACAAGGTTAATGCCAAGATCGGCACCAACTATAAGCCCTTCAACTATTACGGTGCTGACGATGCCGAATATGTCATCGTTGCTATGGGTTCTGTCAATGATACCATCGAAGAGACCGTTGATTATCTCAACGCCAACGGCGCTAAGGTTGGTCTGGTTAAAGTTCGTTTGTATCGTCCTTGGTCCACCAAGCATCTGCTCTCCGTTCTTCCCAAGAGCGTGAAGAAGATCGCTGTTCTGGATCGTACCAAGGAGCCCGGCGCTCTGGGCGAGCCCTTGTATCTGGATGTTGTTACCGCTCTGGCCGGTACCGAGTTTAAGGACGTTCAGGTTGTAGGCGGCCGTTATGGTCTCGGCTCCAAGGATACCACCCCCGGTTGCATCGCTGCTGTTTATGAGAATTTGAAGGCCGCTGAGCCCAAGAACAATTTCTCCATCGGCATCGTTGATGATGTTACCAATCTGTCCTTGCCCACCTTGGACATTCATACCGCTCCCGAAGGCACCATCTCCTGCAAATTCTGGGGTCTTGGTTCCGACGGTACTGTTGGTGCAAATAAGAACTCCATCAAAATTATCGGTGACCATACCGATAAGTATGCGCAGGCTTATTTTGCATACGACTCCAAGAAATCCGGCGGTGTTACCATCTCCCACTTGCGTTTTGGTGATACCCCCATCAAATCCACCTATTTCATCTCCAAGGCAGATTTCGTAGCTTGCCATAACCCCTCTTATATCGATAAGTATGATATGGTATCCGAAGTCAAGAAGGGCGGTTCCTTCTTGCTCAACTGCCCCTGGTCTGTGGAAGAGTTGGACGAGCGTCTGCCTGCTAACGTTAAGAAGTATCTGGCAGACAATGACATCAACTTCTATATCATCGACGGCATCAAGATCGGTCGTGAGATCGGTCTGGGCGGCAGAATCAACACTGTTTTGCAGTCTGCATTCTTTAAGATCGCTCAGGTTATTCCCGAGGCTGA
Source organism: uncultured Clostridia bacterium (assembly GCA_937881855.1). Classification (GTDB taxonomy): domain Bacteria; phylum Bacillota; class Clostridia; order Oscillospirales; family QAKW01; genus QAKW01. The sequence continues at coordinate 12,627 of CALGEL010000059.1, forward strand.
AGCCATTCAGTATATGAAGGATGCCGCTACCGCTTCTTATGGTAAGAAGGGTCAGCATATCGTTGATATGAACCATCAGGCGATCGATGCCGGTGCCAATAGCGCTGTTAAGGTTGAGATCCCTGCTTCTTGGAAGGATGCTGTTGCCGAAGAGATCAAGGTTTCTGTTGAGTGCGATCGCGCCGACCTGAAGGAATACGTCGAGAACATTTTGGTTCCCGTAAACGCTCAAAAGGGCGATTCTCTGCCTGTATCTGCCTTTGAGAAATATGTCGATGGCCATATGGAGCAGGGTGCTGCTGCTTTTGAAAAGCGCGGTATCGCTGTGGACGTTCCCCAGTGGATCCCCGAAAACTGTATCGAATGTAACCAGTGCTCTCTGGTTTGCCCCCATGCAGTTATCCGTCCCTTCGTTCTGAATGCTGATGAGGTTGCTGCTGCTCCCGAAGGTATGAAGACCAAGAAGATGATGGGTAAGGGTCTGGATCACCTGACCTTCACCATGGGCGTTTCTGTTCTGGATTGTACCGGTTGCGGCAGCTGTGCTGCCATCTGTCCGGCTAAGAATAAGGCTCTTGTTATGAGCGGCTTGGATTCTCAGATCGGCGAGCAGAAATACTTCAATTATAACTATAAGAACGTTGAAGAGAAACCCGAAGTCAACGAAGTATTCAAGGTTGAGACCGTTAAGGGTTCTCAGTTCAAGACTCCGTTGCTCGAGTACTCCGGCGCTTGCGCAGGCTGCGGCGAGACTCCCTATGCGAAGTTGATGACTCAGCTCTTCGGCGATCGTATGTATGTTTCCAACGCTACCGGTTGTTCTTCCATCTGGGGCGGTTCTTCTCCCTCCACTCCCTATACTGTGGATAAGAAGGGTCATGGTCCCGCTTGGGCAAACTCTCTGTTTGAAGACAACGCTGAGCATGGTCTGGGTATGTTCCTGGGCGCAACTCAGCTGCGTGAAAAGGTTACTGCTGAAATCGAAGAACTCTATGAGTGCGTTAAGATTGACAGCGTAAAGGCCGCAATCGAAGCTTGGAAAGAAACCTATAACGACACCAAGACCAACACCGCTGCTACCGAGAAATTGGTTGCCGAGTTGGCTAAGGTTGATTGCTGCGAAAAGGGCAAGGCTCTTGCTGCCAGCATCTTGGCTCAAAAAGATTTCATCGCCAAGAAGTCCATCTGGATTCTCGGTGGTGACGGTTGGGCATACGACATCGGCTTTGGCGGTTTGGACCACGTTATCGCTTCCAACGAAGATGTCAACATCCTGGTCTTCGATACCGAAGTTTATTCCAACACCGGTGGTCAGGCTTCCAAGGCAACTCCTTCCGGCTCCATCGCTCAGTTCGCTGCTGCCGGTAAGGTCACCAAGAAGAAGGATCTGGGCGCTATCGCTCGTTCCTATGGCTATGTCTATGTAGCTCAGGTTTCCATGGGTGCCGATTATAATCAGTGCGTTAAGGCTTTTGCTGAGGCTGAAGCTTATAATGGTCCTTCCATCATCATCGCTTATGCTCCCTGTATCAACCATGGTATTAAGGGCGGTATGGGTACTTCTATGGAAGAGTCCAAGAAGGCTGTTCAGTCCGGTTATTGGCAACTGTATCGTTTCAATCCCGATTTGGCGGCTGAGGGCAAGAACCCCTTGACCTATGATTCCAAGGATCCCACCATCGCTTATCGCGACTTCATCATGAATGAAGTTCGCTATAACGCTTTGAGCCGTGCCAACCCCGAAAGAGCAGAAGTTCTCTTTGCTGCCGGCGAAAAGGCTGCAATCGAAAAGATTGAAACTTTGAAAAAACTCTCTGAAATGTAATTTCTAAAATTACTATAAAAAGCCTACCGCTTTGTGCGGTAGGCTTTTTTCTTTGAAAAACCTTGACAAAGAAAAGCGGCAGGTCTATAATATATTTAATAATTATTGAGAGGAGCAGAAAAATGCTGAAAAACTTCAATCGGTTTTACTTTAGCAATACGGACTTTCTGCCTGCCTCTTGCGAGAAATAATCTCGTAATCATAGCATCGGAAAGCCCGCAATTCTCTATGCTTAATTTCAAGCAAGAAGAAGCGGGCTTTTATTATTAGTTTAAGGAGTTTTTAACGATGGATCTTTCACCAAAAATGATGGAACTTGGTAAAAAAAGTTCGATAATCCGCGAGATTTTTGAATATAGTAAGCAGCGCAAAGCCGAAATCGGCGCAGAGAATGTGTTTGATTTCAGCATCGGTAATCCCAGCGTTGCCGCACCCGATAAAATCACCGAAACAATGAAAAAATTGTTGAGCGAAATGGATCCCGTTTTGCTCCATGGCTATACTGCCGCAGTGGGAGATCCTACTGTGCGCCAAAAGATCGCCGATCAACTTAATAAAGAATATAATGTCGGCGCAACATCAAACCTGATTTATATGACCTGCGGTGCCGCTGCATCGTTGACCATCTCTTTGAATGCAATCACCAATCCCGATGATGAAGTGATCGTATTTGCACCTTTTTTCCCCGAATATAGCGTTTATGTAGGACACGCAGGTGCTAAATTGGTGATTGTACCTTGCAAAGCAGACAATTTTCAGTTGGATTTTGAAACCTTGGAGCAAAGCATTACCGCCAAAACAAAAGCGGTGATCATCAACTCGCCCAATAACCCAACCGGTGTTATTATTCCAAAAGAAGACCTTGAAAAATTAGCCGCATTACTGGAAGCAAAACAAAAGGAATATGATCATACCATCTATCTGATTGCCGATGAGCCTTATCGTAAATTGGTTTGGACAGAGGAAGAAGTTCCTTATGCTACCAAATTCTATGATAACACCTTGGTTTGTTATTCTTTTAGTAAAGCGGTTTCTCTGCCCGGAGAGCGTATCGGCTATATCCTCGTTTCTCCGACGATGAAGAACGCAAGCGATGTTTATGCTGCGATCTGCGGCGCAGGGCGTGCGTTGGGCTTTGTCTGTGCACCCAGCTTACTGCAATTTACGGTGGCGGAATGCTTGGAAGAAACATCCGATTTCACTGTCTATCGAAAAAACCGCGATCTTTTATTGAAAGAACTTACCCGTATCGGCTATGAAGTGGTGTCTCCCGATGGCGCATTTTATCTGTTTTTGAAAGCGTTAGAACCGGATGCCAATGCCTTCTATGAACGCGCCAAAGCCCGGGAACTGCTTTTGGTACCCAGCGATTCCTTTGGTTGCCCCGGTTATGTGCGGATCGCTTATTGTGTTACCACCGAGCAGATCGAACGCGCGATTCCTGCATTTGAAAAATTATATGAGGATTATAAAAATGAGTAAATTAGAAGATGCCCGCAAAATCATAAACGAAGTAGATCGGCAAATGGCAGAACTTTTTGCCAAACGAATGAAGGCGGTCGAAATGGTGGCTGCTCATAAGAAAGAACGCGGTCTGCCGATTTTGGATACCGCTCGGGAAGAAGAAATATTGCGTAAGAATGCAGAATATATCCCGGATGAAGAATTAAAATCCTATTATGTTAATTTCTTAAAGAGCAATATGTCCATCTCCCGCAGTTATCAGCATCGGTTGTTGGAGGGGATGAGAGTGGCATATAGCGGTGTGCCGGGCGCTTTTGCCGATATTGCTGCCCGAAAGATCTTTCCCGATGCTTCCGCTGTACCTTATCCTGATTTTAAGGCGGCTTATGAGTCTGTGGTGAGCGGTGAATGTGATTGCGCTGTTTTGCCCATCGAAAATAGCTATGCAGGCGATGTTTCCCAGGTGATGGACCTTGCTTTTTTTGGTAACCTTTCCATCAATGGTATTTATGATATGGAAATTGTTCAGAACCTGGTGGGTGTAGAAGGCGCATCGGTTCGGGACATCAAAGAAGTATATAGCCACCCCCAAGGATTAAGCCAATGCGCGGGATATATTCGTGATCATGGTTTGATTGCACACGAAGCACCCAATACCGCTGTTGCGGCGCAAAAAGTGGCGCAGGAGGGCAAAAAAGAGATTGCCGCCATTGCCAGCATCGAAACCGCATCGATCTATGGCTTGAAAGTGCTGGATAAGAGCATCAATGCCAGCAGCGTCAATACCACGCGTTTTGCGGTATTCACCCCTTTTCCAAACCGAAACATAGCAAGAGATAATTATTTTGTCATGAATTTTACCGTTAAGAACGAAGCCGGCGGCTTGGGAAAGGCTGTCTCGGCCATCGGTGATTGTGGTTTTAACTTGCGCGCTTTAAAGAGCCGCCCCAGCAAAGATTTGATCTGGGAATATTATTTCTTTGCCGAAGGGGAAGGGAATATCAATAGCGAGCAGGGCGAGAAAATGCTCGCAGAACTCAAAAAGCATTGTAGCAACCTTAAAGTGGTCGGCTCATTTGAAAAGGAACAAAAATTAGAGCATTGAAAGGAATTTTCCAATGATTTTATCGATGGATTTAGGTCCTGAAAGTTATAATATTGTTGTTGAGCGAGGCTCATTGGCGCAGGCGAGTCATCGTTTTGATCTCGACCGCAAGGTCTTGATTGTTACCGATAGCGGTGTTCCCGCTGAATATGCGCAAAAAATCGCTTCGCAATGCCAAATGCCGTTTATCGAAATTTTTCCGCAAGGCGAAGAAAATAAGAATATGCAAATCTATCAAACCCTGCTCAAACGAATGGTGCAGGAAGGGTTTTCCCGCTCCGACTGCGTTGTTGCTGTGGGCGGCGGAGTATGCGGTGATATGGCGGGGTTTGCGGCGGCATCCTATATGCGTGGGATTGATTTTTATAATGTTCCTACCACCTTGCTTTCGCAGGTGGATTCTTCCATCGGCGGTAAAGTGGCAATTGATTTTGAAGGATATAAGAATATCGTTGGCGCATTTTATCAGCCCAAAGGAGTTTTGATCGATCCCGATGTTCTTCAAACGTTACCGTCGCGCCACATCGCAAATGGAATGGCAGAAGTCATCAAGATGGCGGCTACCTGCGATGTAGAGCTTTTTGAATTTTTGGAAGAAAACGATCCGATGCAAGAAATCGAAACGGTAATTGAAGGTGCGCTTAAAATTAAAAAAAATGTGGTGGAGCAGGACCCCAAAGAAAAAGGGTTGCGCCGTGTTTTGAATTTTGGTCACTCGGTTGGTCATGCGATTGAATCGGTTGCCGGTTTTTCTGAGTTGTATCACGGCGAATGTGTGGCTCTGGGGATGTTGGTGATGGCCGATAAAGAACCTGCTGCTCGCTTAAAAAAAGCACTTAAAAAAGTGGGCCTACCCACCGAATATGCTTATGATTTTTCCCGTGTGATTGAAGCGATGAAAATGGATAAAAAGGTTTCAGACGGAGCTTTGACGGTTGTCACCGTTCCGAAAATCGGGTCCTTTGAATTTGTTAAAATCCCGCTGAATGAACTCGAAAATAAAATGAAGGAGGTGCTTTGAAATTGAAAAACACATTTGGAAATCAACTGCATGTGACCTTGTTTGGCGAAAGCCATAGCGCAGGGCTCGGCGTTGTTATTGATGGGCTGTCGCCCGGGATCGCTGTGGACGAAGGTTTTATTCGCGCTCAATTGGATAAGCGCCGCCCCGCAGGAAAGATTTCGACTGCTCGTAGGGAGCAGGATGAATATACTATCCAATGCGGTGTATTTGACGGTTATACAACGGGCACGCCTGTTTGCATCACTATTCCCAATACCGCGCAAAATTCAAAGGATTATGCGGAAACCCGCGCCAAAGCCCGCCCCGGACACGCGGACTATACAGCCTATTGCAAATACCATGGGTTTGAAGATTACCGTGGTGGCGGTCATTTCAGCGGGCGGATCACCGCTGGCTTGGTAACCGCAGGCGCAATATTGATTCCCGCTTTGGAAAAGAAAGGAATTCATATCGGCACCCATATCCGCAGATGTGCAGGTATAGAAGATCGCAAGTTTGACGATTATGATAATGATTTCAAACGATTGAATAATGCCGATTTCCCTGCTTTATTGCAAGACTCGGCGAAACTTATGATAGAAGCAATCGAATCAGCTGCCAAAGAAGGGGATAGTGTTGGCGGTGTTTTGGAAACGGCCATCACCGGTGTCCCCGCCGGAGTCGGTGAGCCTTGGTTTGATAGCGTGGAAAGTATGCTTTCCCACGGCTTATTTAGTATTCCTGCGGTCAAGAGTGTTTCCTTTGGAGATGGTTTTGCCTTGGCAGATATGAAGGGAAGCCAAGCCAACGATCCCTTTGCTATGGACGGGGAACAGGTGGTTACCACCAAAAACAGCAACGGTGGCATCAATGGCGGAATTACAAACGGTATGCCTATTTTAATGCAGGCGGTGATCAAGCCCACACCATCGATCTTTAAAGAGCAAAATGCGGTAGATTTCTTTGAAAAAGAAGAAGTTCAACTGCAATTACAGGGGCGGCATGATCCTTGTATTCTCCATCGTGCCTGTGTGGTTGTGGATAGTATTTGCGCCATTGTGATAGCCGATTTGCTGACACAACGGTATGGTACCGATTATTTAGGAGAGCAACAATGACTTACGGTTTGATCGGCGAAAAATTAGGTCATAGCTTTTCCAAAGAGATCCACGAACAGCTAACCGATTATACATATGAATTAAAAGAAATCGCTGCGCAGGACCTGCAATGCTTTATTAAAGGATGCAATTTTGAAGCCATCAATGTAACCGTTCCGTATAAGCAAGTGGTGATGCCTTATTTGGACGAGATCAGCCCGAGAGCGCAAGCGATTGGGGCGGTGAATACCGTTGTGAATCGCAATGGAAAATTGTATGGTTATAATACTGATATTCTTGGAATGGCGGCATTGCTGGATTACCATAAGATTGATATCGAAAATAAAAAGGTGTTGATTTTAGGCAGTGGCGGCACCGCGCATACGGCGTATGCTTTGGCAAAGGAGAAAAATGTGGCGCAGGTGCTGATGGTCTCTCGCGGTGGCAAGAATGGAATTACCTATGAGCAAGTCTATAAAGAGCATATCGACGCTCAGATTATCATAAATACAACGCCTTGCGGCATGTATCCCAATTTGGACGCCTCTCCATTGGATCTCTCGCCGTTTAATGCTTTGGAGGGAGTGGTGGATGCTATCTATAATCCATTGCGAACAGAGCTTGTTTTACAGGCGCAAAGCAAAGGGATTAAAGCGGTCGGCGGTCTTTATATGCTGGTGGCTCAGGCGGTGTATGCGATTCAGTTTTTCTTGGATTGCACTATCGAATTATCCAAGATCGATGAGATCTATGGCAAGATGGTTTCTCAAAAGGAAAACATCGTTTTGATCGGGATGCCGTCCTGCGGCAAATCGACTATTGGAAAGCGGCTGGCAAAGCAATTAAACCGCCCATTTTATGATACCGACGAGCTGATTCAAAAGAAATATGGAAAAACTCCCGCTGAGATTATTGAAAACGAAGGGGAGAAGGCTTTTCGTGATTGCGAAAGCAAGGTGATTACCGAAGAAATAGCAAAGTTGAACGATGCGGTGATTGCCACCGGCGGCGGTGCGATTTTGCGGGAAGAAAATGTGTGTCAACTAAAAAAGAATGGGCGACTCTTTTTTATCGATCGTCCATTGGATTTGCTGATGACTACAAAAGATCGACCGCTTTCTGCCGATCGCAGTGCATTGGAAATGCGCTATAAGGAACGTTATCCAATCTATTGTGCGGTAGCGGATAGAAAGATCGCGTCCGCCATTGATTTAGATATCATTTGTAAAGAAATTTTAAAGGAAATGAATTTATGAAAATTCTTGTTATCAACGGTCCTAATTTGAATATGCTTGGGATTCGCGAACCCGATGTTTACGGAAGAGAAACATACGATTCTTTGGTTGATAAAATCCAATCTTATTGCGACAATAAGGGGATAGCGGTAGAATTTTATCAATCCAACCACGAAGGGGCTTTGGTGGATGCCATTCAAGGGGCCTTCGGCTGTATGGATGGGATTATCATCAACCCCGGCGCATATACCCACACCAGCATTGCAATTTTGGATGCTGTAAAGGCAATTAACTTGCCAGTCGTCGAGGTGCATATTTCCGATGTTAGCAAGCGGGAAGAGTTCCGCCAAATCAGCTATATCCGCGCCGCCTGTATAAAAACGATTGCAGGGCATGGAACCGATGGCTATTTAGAAGCCATTGATTGTTTGGAGGCGCATTATGCAGGTTAAAATTCGGCCGAGTATTGCGTGTGGCACTGCGAAAGCGCCGCCTTCTAAAAGTATGGCACATCGCTATCTGATCGCGGCGGCATTATCGGAAGGTAAAAGCGTTATCTCGGGTGTGGATTATTCCCAAGATATTCTTGCCACCATCGATTGTTTGCGCGCCTTGGGTGTAGAGATTACTTGCCAAGGGGATTGTGTCACCTTGAACGGTACCGGTCGATTGGAACCCAAAGATATATTAGACTGCCGCGAAAGCGGAAGTACATTGCGGTTTATGCTCCCGCTTTGCCTTCTTTCCGGCGCACCTGCGGTTTTAAAAGGAAGCCAACGTCTGATGGAACGTCCTTTGACGGTTTATGAAATTCTTTGTAAGGAAAACGGTTTTTCTTTTTCCGGAAAGGACGAATCTATCACAGTTTGCGGTTGTTTGAAAAGCGGAGATTATGTGATTGATGCAAGCGTCAGCAGTCAGTTTATCAGCGGATTGATTTTTGCTCTTTTGAAATGCGACGGAACAAGCGTAATTCGTTTGAAGGGGAAAATTGAAAGTCGGTCCTATGTTGATCTGACGATTTCTGCGTTGAAAAAGTTCGGCCTTTCTGTCGAATGGTCGGAAAAAGATTGTTTGAAAGTGATCGGCGGAAAAGGAATTTCTCAGCAGGTTGCGGTTGAAGGGGATTATTCCAATGCTGCTTTTTTAGAAGCGTTAACCGCATTGGGCGGCTCGGTTGAAGTAGTCGGTTTAAGGAGGGATTCTCTGCAAGGCGATCGGGTTTATCGCGATTATTTTGAGCAGATAAAAAAGGGAACTCCCACGCTTTCCTTGGCAGATTGCCCCGATCTTGCACCGATTTTAATGGCAATGGCGGCGATGTTTAACGGTGCGCGGTTTACCGATACCGCCCGATTGAAGATCAAAGAGAGCAATCGCGGTGCCGCGATGGCGAAAGAATTAAAAAAATGCGGTGTGCGGGTGGATTTATTTGAAAATGAGATTTTAGTCCATAGCGGAACACTTACGCCCCCGACCGAAAGTATTTTCGGTCATAACGATCATCGGATTGTTATGGCGATGGCGGTTTTGTGCTCCAAAATTGGCGGAACGATTGAAGGTGCGCAGGCGGTAGCAAAGAGCTTTCCGCGTTTTTTCACACAATTAAGAGAATTAGGTATTGAAATTATTGAGGTTGAAGACGAATGAGTATGACATTTCACCATAAACTTCCCATTCCAAAGGAAATTAAAGAGCAGTATCCTGTTACCGAGCAGATGCAAAAAATCAAGGAACAAAGAGATCTGGAACTTCGTAAAATTTTTACAGGGGAGAGCGATCGCTTTTTGCTGGTGATCGGTCCTTGTTCTGCCGATAGCAAAGAGTCGGTATTGGATTATATCGGTCGGTTGCGGCTGCTTGAAGATAAGGTCAAGGATAAAATAATGATTGTGCCGCGCATTTATACCAATAAACCGCGAACAACGGGGGATGGTTATAAAGGAATGTTGCACCAGCCCGACCCCCATCAGCGTCCCGATATGCTTAAAGGAATTTTGGCGATTCGTGATATCCATATGAGCGCATTGGCGGAGTATGGCTTTGGTTGTGCCGATGAGATGCTATATCCCGAAAACTATCGATATTTATCGGATCTGCTTTCTTATGTCGCTGTCGGCGCCCGCTCGGTGGAAAATCAGCAACATCGGTTGACTGTCAGTGGTTTGGATATCCCTGCCGGCATGAAAAATCCAACCGGTGGAGATCTTACTATCATGATGAACTCCATTACCGCAGGGCAACATGCACATACCTTTTTATATCGCGGCTGGGAAGTAGAAAGCGAAGGAAATCCGTATACCCACGCGATTTTGCGAGGGTATATCGATAGTAGCGGTCGCTCTCTGCCCAATTATCACTATGAAGATTTATCAAAATTAAACGAGCTTTATGGCAAGGCTAATCTTTTGAATCCGGCGGTATTGATTGATACCAATCATGCCAATTCCGGCAAAAATTATTTGGAGCAAATCCGCATTGCTCGCGATGTTTTGTATAGTTGCCGCCAAAATCCCGAGATCAAAAAGTTGGTCAAAGGCTTGATGATTGAAAGCTATATTGAAGACGGTGCGCAAGGAATGAACGAATATTGCTATGGCAAATCTTTTACCGATCCTTGCTTGGGTTGGGATAAGACCGAAGCATTGATTTTGGAAATTGCTGAAAAATTATAAAAACAAAACCCCATCGACTAGTCGATGGGGTTTTGTTTATTATAGCAATGAGTGGGCCTGTAAGCCGAGTTCTGTCGAGAATCGTCATCTATCTGGGACAACCGTTGCCGATTGCCTCAAGCCACGCTTTCGAGGTTCAAACAGGCGGGCCGCCCTCGCCTCTGTTGGTGTTGCATCGGATAAGGTTTACAGACCCCCTATGTCGCCATAGGGCGTGGTGAGCTCTTACCTCGCCTTTCCACCCTTACCGAGAAAAATCTCGGCGGTATATTTCTGTTGCACTCTCTCTGAAGTCGCCTTCGGTGGACGTTATCCACTATCCCGGCCCGTGATGCTCGGACTTTCCTCCGCAAAGCAATGCTTACGGCGACGATTCAGCCCACTCATTACCGAAATTATACCATAATCTTGAAAAATTGCAAATAAAATATTGATAATTATATAAATAAATTATATAATTAAGTTGTATGTATATAATTATGTCTTGAAAGGCGGGACGACGTGGAGCACTTTGAACGGTTCAAAAATCAAATCAATGGAAAATCGGTGGGTGTTGTCGGGATTGGTATATCCAATAAACCTATTATCGAGATGCTTTGCGCCATAGGTGTTCAAGTCTATGCGTTTGATAAGCGGTCGGAAGATCAGCTCGGTGATCTTGGTGTTGCTTTAAAAGAACAAGGTGTTTCTTTATTTTGCGGCGAAGACTATATGGATCATCTCTGCGGGGATTGGATTATCAAAACCCCCGGAATGCGCTTTGACCATCCTGCATTGGAGGCGGCTCGAAATCGCGGCAGCATTATCACCAGCGAGATGGAACTATTCTTTGAATATTGCCCCTGTCCGATCATTGCGGTCACCGGCAGCGATGGAAAGACAACTACGACAAGTTTAATCTTTGAAATGCTTTCCCGTGCAGGGCGCAAGGTCCATTTGGGAGGAAATATTGGTTTCCCGCTCTTTTGTCGTTTGGATGAGATTTCCAAAGATGACCTTGTGGTAGCGGAACTCTCGAGCTTTCAACTGCATACCTTGAAAAAAAGTCCCCATATTGCCGTTGTCACCAACCTTTCGCCGAACCATTTGGATATGCATAAAGATATGGCGGAGTATATTGATGCCAAAGCAAATATCTTCCGTTTCCAAGAAAAATCGGATCTTTTGGTTTTAAATGCGGATAATGACATTACTGCCGATTTTGCTTCCAAAGCAGCAGGAAAGGTGCGGATGTTCTCTTTCTTGGAAAAACCGATGGGTTGCGGCGTGTTTTATGATAACGATCAAATCTTTTGTGTCAACGAAGATGCAACCATTGAAAAGATCTTAGACCGAAGTGAACTGAAGCTGCGCGGCAACCATAATGTCGAGAACTTTATGGCTGCAGTAGCGGCGGTGTCGGATTATTGCGATATTGAAACAATTTGCGATGTTGCAAAAACATTTGGTGGCGTTCGCCATCGAATGGAGTTTATTCGCGAGGTTGGCGGTGTTTCGTTCTATAACGATTCCATTGGTTCTTCGCCGTCTCGTACGGTTGCAACCCTTCGCAGTTTTGAAAAGAAAGTGCGATTGATTGCAGGGGGATATGATAAAAAAATCCCTTATGATGCCCTTGCACCCGCGGTGCTTGAATGTGTAGAGAAACTTTATCTTTGCGGTGCGACAGCGCCGAAAATTCGAGATGCGGTGTTGGGTGTTGATCCAACCTTTCCTTATGAAAAGTTTGATGATCTTAAATCGGCAATAAATGCAGCATATGCAGATGCAAAGGAAGGCGAGATTGTTTTGCTTTCTCCTGCGTCGGCAAGCTTTGACCAATTTAAAAACTTTGAAGAACGAGGCGATTATTTCGTCTCGGTTGTAAAGGAATTAAAATGAAAAATCTTCAAAACTATTTGTTTAAATTATGCAGCGAGCATCTTCCTTCGGGCTTTGAGACCCGCTCTGATCGGATCAAGGAGATCTTGGAATCCTTGGTGGATGAATGCTCGGTAGATGCGGCGGGAAACGTCGTTGGATTTCGCAAAGCGGCAATCCCCGGTGCAAAGAAACTGTTGCTGGACGCTCATTTGGATGAGATTGGTCTGATCGTTACCGAGATCGACGAGAGTGGCTTTATTCACTTTATCAATTTGGCGGGTTTTTCTCCGGTCTGCCTGCCCGCATCATCGGTAACTGTTTTTGGAACACGTGCATTAGCCGGGGTTGTTGCGACTCTGCCGCCGCACCTTCAAACCAAAGAAGAGTCCAAAAAGGTAACGCCGATCAAAGATTTGGTGATCGATATCGGATATTCCGCTGAAAAATCGCGGGAATTGGTGCGTGTCGGCGATCCTATTTTACTACGCCAGAATTGTGCAGAGTTGATGAATAACCGTGTCTGCGGAAAAGCGTTGGATAACCGCGTCGGTGTGGCAGTATTGTTGGATGTCCTGACCTCAATTCAAAAGCTACCGATCCCTGTGGATCTTTATGTCGTGTTTTCAGCCGGCGAAGAATTCAATGGGTTTGGTGCTCGTCATGCGGCGTGGTCCATTGCGCCGGATGAAGCCATCGTTGTCGACGTCACCCACGCAGAATCTCCCGGAACACCCAAGGAACAGTCTTTTCCTTTGGGAAGCGGTGCGGCGATTGGTATTGCACCGATCTTATGCGGTGGGATGACTGATAAACTTTTGAATATTGCTGAGCGTTGTAGTATTCCTTATACCAAAGAAGTGATGAGCGAAAAGACAGGGACAAATTCCGATTGCATTACTACCAGCAGGAGCGGTGTTCCTACCGCGTTGGTTTCTGTTCCGTTGCGCTATATGCATAGCGGGTGCGAAGTGGTGGATCTGAATGATATGAAGGCTTGTTCTCGCCTGATTGGTCGTTATATTCATCAAGGAGGTGTAAACCGCCATGAATAAGGAATTAAGTTATCTCACCTCGCTATTTGGTGCTTCGGGCAGCGAGGGAGATGTTCGCCAAGCGATTTTGAATGAGATCCGCCCTTATTGCGATAAGGTGGATGTGGATCGATTAGGGAATATTATCGCATTTAAGCGGGGGAGTATGCCCGCTCCATATGATTTGATGTTTTCGGCACATATGGATGAGATCGCTTTGATGGTGACACGCATCGATGCCGAAGGTTTCTTGAAGTTTTCTTGCGTCGGCGGAATTGATCCGCGGATCCTGCCCGGAAAACATGTTGTTGTGGGCAAAGAAAAGATCCATGGCGTCATCGGTGTTTTGGCACCGCATTTTACCAAAGATAAAGAGTCTGCTGTTAACCTTGAAGATCTTTATATTGACATTGGAGCGAAAGATAAAGACGATGCCGAAGAAATCATTTCGGTAGGCGCGATGGTTGGATTTGATTCCGCATATCAGGAATTTGGCGAAGGTTTGGTTCGCGCCAAAGCGTTGGATGATCGCGCCGGTTGCTATGTTCTGATCGAAATGATTAAAAAAGAACTACCCTTTGATGCAACCTTCGTTTTTTCAGTGATGGAAGAGATCGGTTGCGTCGGCGCAGAGGTGGCGGCATATACCGTTCGTCCGCAGTATGCGTTTATTATCGAGGGAACTACTGCGGGAGATATTCATACAAAGAAAGATCAATCTTCTGTTTGCAAACTTGGCAACGGACCGGTGATTTCTTTTATGGATCATTCTGCGATTTACGATCGGGAACTATATCAGTTGGCAATGGATGCCGCTAAGGCAAATAATATTCCCATTCAAACCAAAGAGGCGGTTGCCGGCGGGAACGAGAGCGGAAAAATTCAGCAAAGTTGGAGCGGATGCAAGGTACTTGCCATTTCGGTTCCTTGCCGCTATATCCATTCTCCGGTCAGTGTGGCATCGCTCGAAGATATTGAAAATACATTGCGACTGACATTAGCTATAATGAATCATCTTCTTTGAGAGGTAAAAATCAATGATTAATGATATTCGTGAATTGGTAGAGATTAAAGGCGTATCGGGCAATGAAGGCTCGGTGGCCGCTTATATAAAGAACAATATTCTCCCGTATGTCGATAAGGTGTATGAAGATGCACTGGGAAACTTGGTGGCTGTTCGCAAGGGCGAAGGTCCTAAGGTGATGCTGATGGCCCATATGGATGAAATCGGTCTGGTTGCTACCTTTGTAGACGAAAAAGGCTTTGTTCGGGTTTCTTCGGTCGGATATGTTAATCCGATGACAACGATCGGAAGACCGGTTGTTTTTGAAAATGGCGTAATGGGTGTTTTCGTTTGCGGTGATGAAGAAAAGAAAGAAATTAAACTTTCGGATTGTTATATTGATATCGGCGCTTCGGATAAAATCGAAGCGTTGGAGCGTATTCAAATCGGTATGACAGCGTCCTTTGTCAGCGAAACCTTTGAGACGGGGAATAAGATTGTATCTAACGCTTTGGATAATCGTGTGGGTTGTTACTGCCTGATGGAGAGCTTAAAGCGGTTGAAGGAAAACAGTTGCGAAGTTTATGCGGTCTTTACCGTTCAGGAAGAGGTCGGGCTACGCGGCGCAAAGGTTTCCGGCTTTGAAATCGCACCTGATATTGCCATTGCTTTGGATGTCACTCTGAGCGGGGACCATCCCGATGCGGAAAAGACAGCGGCATCGCTGGGGAAAGGCGCGGCAATTAAAATTCGCGACCGGTCGGCAATCTGCACCAAAGAGATTGTCGAAGATTTGGAAAATATCGCTGTGCGAAAAGGAATAGCATGCCAGCGTGATGTTCTTTCCGCAGGCGGAACCGATATCGGCAGTGTTCAGTTATTAGGGCAAGGTGTGAAGGTTGGCGGTGTTAGTATCCCGATTCGTTACTGCCATTCCGCGGTCGAGATGGCGGATCGCAACGATATTGAAGCAGTGATTGCTTTGGTGGTTGCTTACCTGGAAAAATAAGTTGCAAATATAATTATATTTTGTTATAATAAATTTTAATGTTTTTATAAGTAAGGAAGTGACATTTTGCGTTTAAAATGTTTGGACATACAAGGATTTAAATCCTTCCCCGATAAGATTAGCATTGGCTTTGATCATGGGATTACTGCCATTGTCGGACCCAATGGTTCGGGAAAAAGTAATGTTTCCGATGCGATTCGTTGGGTATTGGGTGAGCAATCCAATAAAAGCTTGCGTAGCACCAAGATGGAAGACGTCATCTTTTCGGGAACTGCGAAACGCAAACCGCAAGGATTTGCCGAGGTTAGCCTGACGATTGATAATAACGATCATGCATTGAGCGTGGATTATAACGAAGTAATGATCACTCGCCGCTATTACCGCAGCGGTGAAAGTGAATATTTTATCAATAAATCTCCCGCTCGTCTGCGCGATATCCACGAATTATTTATGGATACAGGTATTGGTCGAGATGGTTATTCCATTATCGGTCAGGGTACCATCGATCAGATTCTTCTGGGTAAAAGCGACGAGCGCCGCTCGATGCTGGAAGAGGTCGCAGGTATTTCTAAATTCCGTTATCGTAAAAATGAAGCGGAACGGAAACTTGCGTCCACAGAAGAGAATTTGGTGCGGTTAACCGATATTGTCGGTGAATTGGAAGAGCGTATTCCGGGGTTGGAACGCCAAGCGGAAAAGGCTCGGAAATATCTGGCAATGTATGAAGAAAAGAAAGATCTTGAAATTGCGTTGTGGCTGGAAGAATTGGACCAGATCAAAGAAAACGCGCGCAAGATCGATGAGCAACATTCCATTGCCAAAGGTCAGTTGGATGATCTTACCATCGAAGTTGATAATATTGAACAAGAGATCAACCAACTGTTTGAAGAAAACATCCGAATCAACACCGAAATCGATCGCATCCATCAGCAGCAAAAGGCTTGGGAAGAGCAGCTGGGCGGAATTGGCTCGCAAAAAGCGGTTTTAGAAAGCCAAGCGGAATTTGAGCAAGGTGCCATTGATCGCTTGGAGCAGGAACTGAATTCGGTCGACTCGCGGAAAGAGGAAGCAGAAGCCAAGATCTTGGAATATAACCAAGCAATTGAAGAAAAGACTGCGGCAATCCAAAATATTGAAGAGCAGATCTCTGCGATTTTAAACACCATTCAGGAAATTACGGCCAAAGGGGAAGAGCAACAACAAAAAACTGCCGCTTTGCAGCAATCGTTGCTTGCCAATAGCGGAGAGAGAAACAGTCTTCAAATGGAGATGATTTCTGTTCGATCCGGAATAGAATCCTATCAAGGCAGATTGGCGGATTTGGCAGAAGCAAAAGCAGGGCAGGCAGAGCAAATTCAAGCTGTAGAGAGTGAACTTTCGGAATTAAATCGTCAGATCAAGGAAAAGAACGAAGAAAAAGAAAGTGAGCAAAACTCTTTGGCGGGTTTGCGCAAGATGCTCGAGATTAAAGAGCGCACCTATAATGAAGCTTTGGAAACCGAGCAAAAATGCGCCATGGAGCGTAATGCACTGGAACAGCGTAGTCGTATCCTATCTGAGATGGAAAAGCATTTGGAAGGATTTGGCGGTGCAGTGAAGCAAGTGCTTGAACAAAGCCATCGCGGTGTGTTGCAGGGAATTATTGGTCCTGTTTCCCAGTTGATCAAAGTGGATGAAGAATATCTGGTTGCTATTGAAACCGCGCTTGGAGCTGCAATCCAAAATATCGTCACCAAAGATAATATTGCAGCAAAAAATGCAATGCTTTGGCTCAAACGCCAAAAGGCAGGTCGGGCAACGTTCTTGCCGCTCAATAGCATCACTCCGAAGGGAATTAAAGAAGACTATTCCAAATCCATCGGATTTGTAGGCGTGGCGGATGAATTGGTTGAAGTGGATCCTGCCAACCGCAAAGCAATCGAATTTTTGCTGGGCAGAACTTTGGTTTGCGAAACCATCGATCATGCAATGGCATTGGCAAAGACCATCCAAAATCGCTATAAGATTGTTACCTTGGATGGGCAAGTAATCAATGCCGGTGGTTCGATGACCGGTGGTAGTGCGGCTAAGAGCGGTGGATTGCTCTCGCGCGGCATTGAATTGGAAAAAATCGAGAAAGAACTTGTTGAAAAGAACAAGGTCTATGAAGATTGTGAGAAACGGTTGGAAAGCGCTACTCGCGAAAAGAATACTTTGGATGCACGCTTAACTGCATCGTTGGATTCCATTCATCTTTTGGAAGAAGAGTTGCAAAGAATTCAAGGTCTTTGCGAAAGCAAAGAAGTGGTTTTGGCTTCGTATAAAGAGCTTAACGACGGTTATGACCGCGAAGCGCAGACCATTCGCGATGCGATCGCCACTTCCGAAGAGCGGTGCAAAGCATTGGAAGAAAGAAATAATGCTTTGGAGAATACTGCCGCAGCGTTGCAGGATGAACTGACTTCTTTGCAAGGCTTGAGTTCGGAAGATCAGCAAAAGATGGCAGATCTCAAACAAAAATCTGCCGATTATGAGATGGACAAGGTCGGCTTGTTTAAGGAAATCGAAGGTATCCGCTCTTTGATCGGTCAGTTGGAAAACCAACTGAATATGATCGGGAAAGAAGCGGAAGAAAAGAACGCTCAAATTGCGGCATCGCGTTTGAGAATAGAAGAAGCCAAAGCGGCGGCAGAAGCGCTGGATCATCAATCCAAAGAATTGCGTGATCTGCAAAGCGATGGCGAAAACCGCACACGTGAACTTGCGCAGTTGCGGCAAGATCAAGAGCAACGCCAGACTACATATCGTTCGGAGCAAAAAGAAAAGAGCGCTGCGAAAGAAAAGTTGATTCAGGAAGTAGAGCGTCTGGATAACAAAATCGCAGGTATTTCCGATCAGTCGGATCGCTTGATTGCGCAACTTTTGGATATGTATGAACTGACAGTTACCGAAGCAAAGGCGGTCGCCAAACCGTTGGATGATCGCGCCGAGGCCAAAAAGAGAGTGCAGTCTCTTAAAGGTAGTATTAAGGCTTTGGGTAGCGTAAATATTGAGTCTATTGAAGAATATAACACCGTCAAAGAGCGATATGACTTTATGAATGGTCAGGTTCAAGATTTAATTCAATCCAAGGCGGAATTGGAAAAGATCATCCGCGAACTTTTGAGCCAGATGAAGGACATTTTCAGCGAGAAATTTACTCAGTTGAATAATGAATTCCAGAAGATCTTTGCAGAACTCTTTGGTGGCGGTACCGCTAAATTGGTATTGAGCGATCCCGAAGATGTGCTCAACTGCGATATCGATGTCAAAGCGGCTCCTCCGGGCAAAATCATCAAGAACCTTGTTTCCCTTTCGGGTGGCGAACGTGCGTTTACGGCAATTTGCTTGTATTTTGCCATCTTGAAGGTGCGCCCCACTCCGTTCTGCGTAGTCGATGAAATTGAAGCGGCGCTGGACGATGTCAATGTTACCCGTTTTGCTAATTATCTGCGTCATTATTGTGAAAAGACTCAGTTCGTATGTATCACTCATCGTCGGGGAACTATGGAAGAAGCCGATGTCCTTTATGGTGTAACGATGCCCGAACAGGGTATTTCCAAGCTTTTGACCATCAATGTTAATGAGATTGCAGAACAAATGAAGATTTAGGAGCAAATGAATGGGCTTTTTTGAAAAATTAAAGCAAGGCCTTTCTAAAACATCCAAAAATATTTCATCTAAAATCGATTCGGTGCTGGCTGCATTCGGAAAGATCGATGAAGAGCTTTTTGAAGAATTGGAAGAGGCGTTGATTACAGCGGATATCGGGGTTGATACCACCTTGAAGATCATCGATACTTTGCGCAAGGATGTTCGGCAGGGAAGAATTACCCAACCGGAAGAAATCCGCAATCGATTGGTTGAGATCATCGGTGCAATGATGGAGGAAGATGTTCCCCCAATGCGCTTAGAAACAAATCCTTCGGTCATTTTGATGATTGGGGTCAACGGTGTTGGAAAGACAACGACAGCGGCCAAACTTGCAAAGATCTATAAGGATCAAGGGCGCAAGGTGATTTTTGGTGCTGCCGATACTTTCCGTGCCGCTGCCGCAGAGCAATTAGCCGAATGGGCGGGGCGCATTGGAGTTGATATTATTAAAAGTCAACAGGGTGCAGATCCTGCGGCGGTGGTGTTTGATACCATTTCTGCGGCCAAAGCTCGCGGTTGCGATTTGATTATCTGCGATACCGCAGGTCGTCTTCATAATAAGGTAAACCTGATGAACGAATTGGCGAAAATTCAAAAGGTGATTGCATCGCAATTGCCCGATGCCGATACCGAGGTTCTTTTGGTTTTGGATGCTACCACAGGTCAAAACGCAATGAATCAAGCGGTAGAATTTAAAAAGGTTACCGAACTGACCGGTGTCGCGTTGACCAAATTGGATGGTACTGCTAAGGGCGGCATGGCTATTCCGCTGAAGGTTGAGATGGGATTGCCGATTCGCTTTGTCGGTGTTGGCGAGCAGATGGACGATTTGCAACAGTTTAATGGGCATGATTTTGCCAAAGCATTATTTTGAGGTTTAAAAATGAGATTTGACGGACGAAAAGAAAACCAACTCCGACCGATCGAAGTGGTCAAAGATTTCACAATGCATGCAGAAGGAAGTGTTCTTTATTGCCAAGGAAATACCAAGGTGATTTGCACTGCAACGGTGGAAGAGAGCATCCCTCCTTATCTTCTCGGAACAGGGAAGGGCTGGGTTACAGCGGAATATTCGATGTTGCCCCGCGCCACATCAACGCGCAATAAGCGGGATATCAGCAAACTCAAACAAGCTCCTCGCAGTACCGAAATTCAACGGTTGATCGGCAGAGCTCTGCGGGGCGCCGTTGATTTGACCAAATTGGGTGAGCGCAGCATTGTCATCGATTGCGATGTTATCCAAGCCGATGGCGGTACTCGATGTGCTTCGATCAGCGGTGGTTTTATTGCACTGGCATTGGCAATCAAAAAATTGATGGCAGATGGTCTTTTGGCCGAAAACCCCATCAAAAAGCAGGTGGCCGCCATCTCGGTCGGCGTTGTGGACGGTGTTTCTGTCGCAGACCTTTGCTATGCAGAAGATAGCAAGGCAGATACCGATATGAATGTCGTTATGTCTTCTCTGGGCGGTTTTATTGAAATTCAAGGAACTGCCGAAGGCGAAGAATTTAATAAAGAGCAGCTGGATGGTTTGCTGGACCTTGCCAAGGAAGGTTGCCAAGCAATTTTTGAAGCGCAAAATAAGGTGCTTGAATAATGGATAAGAAATTTGTTATTGCAACCAATAATCCCCATAAGGTGATTGAATTTAAGCGGATTTTAGAGCCGATGGGTATTTCCTGCGTATCTCAAAAGGAACTTGGAATTATTTGTGATGCAGAAGAAACAGGGAAGACCTTTGGAGAAAACGCTTATATTAAAGCCAAAGCGGTCTATGATCTTTGCGGTCTGCCTTCTGTGGCGGATGATAGCGGTATTTGTGTGGATGCTTTGGGCGGTGAGCCTGGAATCTATTCTGCCCGCTATGGCGGGGAAGGATTAAACGATCCGGATCGAATGTATCTATTATTGAAAAATATGGAAGATCAAGAAGATCGATCCGCTCATTTTACCAGCGCGATCTGTTGCGTTATGGACGAAAACACAGTGATTGAAGCGGAAGGCTATATCTATGGTCAACTGACCAAAGAACCGCGCGGAGAGCGTGGATTTGGCTATGACCCTATCTTTTTACCCGATGGTTATCAATTAACCACCGCTGAAATGGAAAGTGATGCCAAGAATGCAATCAGCCACCGCGGGAATGCGCTGCGAATTTTTGCCGAAAAATTAAAGGAGTTTTATGATGCTGACAAGTAAGCAACGCGCCAAGTTGCGCGGCCTTGCCTCGAAGGAAGACACAGTTTTTCAGATGGGGAAGGAAGGAATAACAGAAAACTTTATCAAAGCGGTGGATGCCGCCCTTGCTGCCAGAGAACTGATTAAATTTAAGGTTCTTGAAAGTGCAATGGTGGATCGGCGTGCCGCGGCGGAAGAGGTCGCTGAGGCGACCAATAGTATTGTCGTTACTGTGATTGGGACAAAGATTGTTTTATATCGTCCCGCAAATCCGCCGGTAATTAAGCTATAAAATGGGCAACCTATTAATATTCGGCGGAACCTTTGATCCGCCTCATAAGGGACATTTGCATCTATTGAAAACTGCCATCGAGCAGGTACAATGCGATAAAGTGCTTTTGATCCCTGCCTATCAACCGCCACACAAAGAGCATCGGCCGTCTCTGTCTTTTGAAAATAGGGTGGAGGTGCTGAACTCTTGGTTTGGAGGCATTCCAAATTTGGAAATTTCAGACATAGAGCAAAAACGCGGTGGAAAAAGCTTCACCTATGAAACAGTGGACGCCCTTCAAACAATATATTCGCAGGATACATTGCATCTGCTGATCGGAACAGATATGTTTCTCTCGTTTGAAGAATGGCGATGTTTTGAGCATCTTCTTGAAACGGTGGTTTTGGTGGTCGGTTCCAGAGAAGTTGGAGATCGTTCGGCATTGGAAAAGCAAAAAGAACGGCTAATGAGCAATTATGAGTGTAAAGGAATAATGCTTTGCAATATGGAACCGATTGTTTTTGCATCCAGTTCCCTTCGTTCTTTGGGCGATGGATTGGCAGAGAGAATTTTAAAACATCTCAATGAAAACTTAGATTCCAAGCGGGTTTCACATACTTTGATGGTGGCGGATTATGCGCGAAATTTGGCGCAAATCCACGAAATTGACGTCGAAAAGGCATATCTTGCGGCATTGCTGCACGATTGCACCAAAAGCCGCACCGAGCGATGGCAAATTGATTATGCGAAGGAGCGGGGAATTGAATTGACCGACGATGATCTTGCCTGCCCTCAAATTCTTCATCAGATCACAGCGCCGATCTTTGCGGCGGAAACCTTTGGGATCGATGATCAAGAGATTCTTTCTGCCATCGGTTGCCATACCACAGGAAAGGTGGATATGACTTTGCTGGATCGGTTAATCTTTTTTGCCGATGGTTGCGAACCATCCCGCAATTATCCCGGAGTGGAGGAATTGAGAAAAATTGCCGAGCAGGATTTGAATTTGGCAACACTACGATTGCTCGAACGAACAATCGATTTTATAAATGATAAAAACGCTTATTTGCATCCCAAAACCATGGCTGCAAAGAACGATATTTCAAAGGAGTTAAATCAGAATGGATGAAGCAGTAAAAATTGCAGTTCAGGCGTTGGATAGCCGAAAAGCAACCGACATTGAAGTTCTGCATGTAGGAAGCATCACCGTTATGGCGGATTATTTTGTGATCTGCTCCGGTTCTTCCAGCACCCAAATTCGCACATTAGGGGATGAGGTTGAATTTCAACTAAAAGAAAAATTGGATCTAACGCCGATTCATCGAGAAGGTCAGGCATCTTCCAATTGGATCTTATTGGACTATGGATTTATGATCGTTCACGTTTTTCATCGCGAGGCGCGTGAATTTTATAAATTGGAGCATCTTTGGGCGGATGCTGACCGCGCAGATGTTGAAACATTGATCGATAAAAATGAGGGGGAATAAAAATGAAATACGATTACAGTGCTATTGAGAAAAAATGGCAGAAATATTGGGATGAAAATGAAAGCTATAAGGTAGAAATCGACCATAATAAGCCTAAATTTTATGCATTGGTTGAGTTCCCTTATCCTTCGGGTCAGGGCTTGCACGTTGGCCATCCCCGCTCTTATACTGCGTTGGATATTGTATCCCGTAAAAAGAGAATGGATGGATATAATGTTCTTTATCCGATGGGTTGGGATGCTTTCGGACTGCCCACCGAAAACTTTGCTATTAAAAATAAGATCCATCCTGCAATCGTTACCGAAAATAATATTGCTCGTTTCAAGAGTCAGCTGAAATCTCTGGGCCTTTCTTTCGATTGGAGCCGAGAGATCAACACCACCGACCCCAATTATTATAAGTGGACTCAATGGATCTTTTTGCAATTGTTCAAAAAAGGTCTTGCTTATAAGAAAGAAATGAATGTCAACTGGTGTACAGGTTGTAAGGTCGTTTTGGCAAACGAAGAGGTTGTCAACGGCGTTTGCGAGCGTTGCGCCAGTCCGGTTGTTCATAAGGTAAAGAGCCAATGGATGCTGAAAATTACCGAGTATGCCGAAAAACTGATCAATGGCTTGGAAGATGTTGATTTTATTGAACGTGTCAAGACTCAGCAGCTTAATTGGATCGGCAAATCCACCGGCGCCACCGTTCGTTTCGGAACCACTGTCGGCGAAGAGTTGGAAGTTTATACCACCCGCCCCGACACTTTGTTTGGCGCTACTTATATGGTTATTGCTCCCGAGCATCCGATGATCGATGCCAATAAGGATAAAATTACAAACTATGAAGATGTCATTGCTTATCGCAATACAGCTGCTGCCAAAAGCGATTTTGAAAGAACCGAGCTGGTAAAAGAGAAAACCGGTGTTCGATTGGATGGAATTTACGGCATCAACCCGGTCAATGAGAAAGAAATTCCCATCTTTGTTTCCGATTATGTGTTAATGTCTTATGGTACCGGTGCAATTATGGCGGTACCTGCTCATGATACCCGCGACTATGAGTTCGCCAAGGTCTTTGATCTGCCCATTATTCAGGTGGTCGCAGGCGGCGATATTTCCGAAGAAGCCTTCACCGATGTTGCTACCGGTATTATGGAAAACAGCGGATTTTTGAATGGTCTTTCAGTGGAAGAAGCCAAAAAGGCAATCATCGAATTTTTGCAAAAAGAAGGGAAAGGCGAACCCAAGACCAATTATAAGCTGCGCGATTGGGTGTTCTCTCGTCAGCGTTATTGGGGCGAACCCATTCCCATCGTTCATTGCGAAAAGTGTGGGCCTGTTGCCGTTCCCGAAGATCAGCTCCCCTTGTTGCTTCCCGATGTTGAAAGCTATGAGCCTACCGATACCGGCGAAAGCCCCTTGGCGACGATGGATAGCTTTGTAAACACCACTTGTCCCAACTGCGGCGCACCTGCAAAGCGTGAAACCGATACCATGCCTCAATGGGCGGGTTCTTCTTGGTATTTCTTGCGCTATATGGATCCCAACAACGACGATGCTTTGGCATCCGATGAAGCCTTGAACTATTGGGGACCTGTCGATTGGTATAATGGCGGTATGGAACATACCACACTGCACTTGCTTTATAGCCGTTTCTGGCATAAGTTCTTGTATGACATCGGTGTTGTCAAAACTGCAGAACCCTATGCGAAACGTACTTCTCATGGTATGATTTTGGGCGAAGGCGGTGAAAAGATGAGTAAATCCCGCGGCAATGTCGTCAACCCTGATGATATCGTTCGTGATTACGGCGCCGATACCCTGCGTACCTATGAAATGTTTATCGGCGACTTTGAAAAGAGCGCCCCTTGGAATACCGCAAGTATCAAAGGCTGCAAACGTTTCTTGGAAAAGACCTATAATCTGCTGGACATCTTGGTGGACGGGGATGAGATCTCCAAGGAATTGGAGCGTTCCTTCCATCTCACCATCAAGAAGGTTGGTGATGATATCGAGCATTTGAAGATGAATACCGCTTTGGCGACTTTGATGAGTTTGATCAATGAAATCACCGCGAAAGGCTCTATCAATCGCAAGGAATTGGAAATCTTCATCAAGATGGTTTATCCCTTTGCTCCGCATTTGGGCGAAGAAATGTGGGCAACCGCAGGCTTTGAAGGGGATATGACTTATGCTCCTTGGCCGCAATATGATGAAGCCAAGACCAAGGCTTCGGAAGTGGAAATTGCCGTTCAAGTTTTGGGTAAGATCAAAGGTCGTGTAACCATTCCTGCCGAAGCAGAGCAAGATGCGGTTCTTGAAATTGTTCGCGCAGATGAAAAGATTGGCGGTCTGTTGGAAGGCAAGAGCATTGTGAAAGTGATCTATGTTAAAGGCAAACTGATCAATTTGATTATTAAATGATAAAAAGGTCCGTTCTCGGTTGAGGGCGGACCTTTTTATATTGATTGGTTATATAATAAAAAATAAATAGATAAAACACTTGACATTCGAGTATGAAATATGCTAATATATTTTAGCAAATTTATGCGCGGGTGTAGCACATCGGCTAGTGCATCGGCCTTCCAAGCCGAGGAGGTGGGTTCGATTCCCATCACCCGCTCCATATGCGCTGATAGCTCAGCTGGATAGAGCATCTGCCTTCTAAGCAGAGGGTCAGGGGTTCGAGTCCCTTTCAGCGCGCCACGAGAAATAGAGCCAAAAACCAAGCATTTATGCAGGTTTTTGGCTCTTTTTTATTTTGTCAGCAGTTCCATCGGGGAGGAAAGAAGAAAATCAGCATCTTTTAATTCTTCTTTATCGCCATAGCCGAATAAGACGGCGGCGACCTTCATATTGCAATTTTTTGCGCCTTCGATATCGTAATACCGATCGCCGACCATTAAACAATCTTCGGCATTTAGTCCATTTTCTGCCAAGACGTATTGAATAACTTCGGTCTTCTTTGTGCGGGTTTCTTGAAGGGTGCTGCCGCCAATGAAATCAAAACATTTGGAAAGATTGAAATGTTCTAAAATGGTTTTGGCGAAGGGTTCGGGTTTGCTGGTTGCCACAAATAAAGAGCAACCGGCATTTTTTAATGCGTTCAGCATTTCCGGAATCATAGGGTAGACTTTGTTTTCAAACATTCCTTTGCTTTTAAAATATTCTCGATAATCTTCCACTAATGACATTGCTTCTTCGCGGTTTACTCCGCAATACTTCATGAAAGAATCAATTAAAGGTGGGCCAATAAAAGCGTTTAGAGTTTCGTCGTCTAAAATAGGGCGATTTTGCTTATTCAAAGCATAGCGAATGGAATTTTTGATTCCCAAAGCGGGATCGGTCAAGGTGCCGTCTAAATCAAATAAAATGTTTTTATACGTCATAGATATCCCTCCAAAGATTAGTTTAAACATTTTACATTTAAATTGCAAGTAATAAAAAAGAATAAATCGGTTCATAATGTTTTTATGGAATTATTTTGCAATTTTGAAAAAAATTTAGAGAGTATTAAAGCGGCGTTTGATCGGGATGATACATTGAAGATTAAATTTATTAAAAATCCGAACCATCCCGAGATGCTGATGGTGGCCTTATTATCGGGCGCAATGGTCAGTAATGATATAGCCAATCGGGACGTGATCTTACCGTTGGAAACGAATTTCTATGAGCCGACACCGGAAGGGGCGGTGGCGGGAGGGATTTCTTGCCACAATTTGGAAATATCGTCAGATATGGATAAAGCAATGATTCAAATTAGTTCGGGCGATTGCGTTATTCTGATTGGCGATTACTCACGGTGTATCATTATCGACACCAAGGGGTTGGCGCAACGAGCAAATTCGGTTCCCGAAACGGAAATTTCGTTGCTTGGACCACAAGACGGATTCAACGAAAACATTATGGCAAATATCGGGTTGCTAAAAAAGCGAATTATGAGTCCATCCTTGAAAAGTGAATTCATAACGATTGGAAGGCAAGCGAATAACAAGGTTGCGATCTGCTATTTGGACGGCGTTGCTCGGCTAGAATTTGTCGACGAAATAAAGCATCGACTTTCAAAAATTGATATCGATTTTATTCCGGACGGAAATACTTTGGGAGAGTTAATTCGCGATTACCCCCGCGCCTTATTCAAAACGATCGGCAAAACTTCGCGGCCGGATGTCCTGGCTTCGAAAATAGCCGAAGGAAGAATAGGGATTATATTGGATGGCTCGCCGGTTGCGTTGACAGCGCCATATATTTTTGCCGAAAGTTTTCAAAGCCCCGATGATTATTACCAAAGTTTTTTATATGCAAATATTGGCCGTGTGTTAAGAATTCTCGGTTTTTTGATTGCAGTATTTTTACCCGGACTTTATATTGCGGTGGTAAATTTCAATCCCGGTGTGTTGCCACCGCATTGGCTTTATACGATTATGGCTTCTTCTCAAGGGGTTCCGATTAAGACGATAACAGAAATGCTCTTATTGTTTCTCGCTTTCGAAATTCTGCGGGAAACCGGCTCGCGAATGCCATCGGGGTTAGGTTTGGCGTTGAATGTTGTTGGAGCATTGATTTTGGGGGATGCCGCTGTGAACAGCAATATTGTATCAACCCCTATAGTGATCATCGTTGCTTTTTCCGGAGTAACAGGGCTAATGGTGAAAGATGTCAAGGGGCCGGTCTTTTATTTGAGAATAGTTTCCATTCTATCCGGTGCGATTTTTGGCTTAGTTGGGCTAACTGCGGTTTCCGTAGTTATGCTTTTGCACCTTGCGTCCATTGAGTCTTTGGGCGTTCCTTATCTATATACGTTGGGGAAAAAGAGCGGAAAGCAAGATACTTTGTTTCGCGCACCATATTGGAGAATGTTATGGCGGCAAAGGGCGTTTACTCATAATGAAAGGAGGCAACAATGGAAAAAATAATTCGCTATGGATGTATGGGATTGTTTATTGTTGCCGCAATCATCGCGTCTGTTTTTTTGCCGCGCCGCGAACTACGAACGATTGCCCAAGTGAGTGGTATTGCAATAGATAAAAAAGACGATTTGATGAGTATAACTTTTGAATTGTTTGAACCATCGATGGAGCAACCATATGGTAAAGAAAGAACCACTGTGAATTCGGCAGGAAAAACAATTGAGGAATGTATCAAAAACGCGTCTTTATCTATAGGAAAAGAACTTTATGTGGATGATGCGGCAGTATTGATTATCGGTGATAAAGGTATAGATGCTATTTTGAAGGAGGTAAAGCGCTATTATAAAGAGTATGAACAAGATCATATGGACTTACCGTTGATTAGAGCAAAAAATCAAATGGCAGCTGAAATTTTTAAAGGTAAAGGTAAAATACTTTCCACAGAAATTGCCGAAAGTATGCACATTATGGGCAAAAGAACAACGATAAAAGATCTATTGAACGGTGTTGAGCCCGACATTTTTATCAAAGGGGAGGGGAAATATGAAATTATTTCGTAGCTCTCTTTTATTGATAGGGGGACTTTCGGCGTTTAGTTGGTTTCTGCTGCGAAATATTTCGTTTTTGGCATTGCTTCCATTGATCCCTTTGGGAATTGCGGCCTATTTATTAAACCGTTTTGAAGGAAAGCAACTTATTTGGTTCAATGGGTTGAGCGCCGCTATTACTTCGGTGATGATTTGCTTGGTTGTTTCTAAGGGGATCTTTGGTGGAAATGGTTTTTTTATGCTTTTGTTTTTAATGATTGCATGTTCCATTCTGTCGGTAAAGATTGCGCCTTGCGAATGGGCGCGGATAGCAGGTTGGTGGATGACGGTATTGCTAGCAGTCTTTCTTTTTATGATGATTGCCACAGCTTTTGGGGTTGAACGGAGAGCGCTCTCTTTGGATTGCGGCTCAACATCGGATATTATGATTTTTTATATTCTAGCATTGGGAGAACCCATTTTTATGGGCAAGAAATATCGTGCGGCTCCATTGGGCTTGGGTATTTTACTGATCCCTTTTGGCATCTTTTCTTATTTTGCGTTAGGGTCGGGGGCTTTTTGTTCTTTGGAATATCCATATCTTTCGGTATTGTCCGGTGTTACTCTGGCATCATTTCACCATTTGGAAGGGGTCATTTTATGTTTATTGTATGGAGCGGGAATCTTTCGCATCGCAAATTTTTTGAGCAGATATTCAAAGCAAAAGAGATAAAGAGTGGTCGATACCACTCTTTTTCTTTTTAATGCTTGATTATTATATTAGAATTTAGTATAATTAATTAAATATTGCAAATTCCAAGGAGTTACTATGGCAGAAATCAATGTTTTTGAAAATAACCATACATTGCAGCAGCACCCGTTGATTGCTTCGCGCGGCATTGTTGTTATGCCCGGCGCGAACCTTTCCTTTGAGGTGGTGCGCGATTTTTCTATTGCAGCGATTAATACGGCGGCAAAGCATGACGGCCTGATTATTATTGCTTCTCAAAAGGATTTTAGTGTTGAGGAACCGAATGCGCAGGATCTCTGCGATGTGGTCACAGTCGCTAAAATCGTCCAGATTGCCAAATTACCCGATGGGCTTGTTCGTGTGGCGGTCCGTGGTCTGTTTCGTGGAGATTTACTTAAAGCGGAAAAGAAGAACAATATGTTTTTGGGAATTATTTATCCCATTGCGGAAATTGAAGCGAAGGCAGAGTCGCCGGAACGAGAGGCGTTGCTGCGTTCTTTAAAAGAGCATTATGGAGAATATATGTCTCTTTTACCGAAAGTGAATGAAGAAGCATCGCCGGCTGTTTTTGCCGAGCAAGATTTAGGCCGTTGCGCCGATCAAATGGTCGCCGGAAGTTTTTTTTCTCCGGAACAACGACAAGAGATATTAGAGCAAATCGATCCTGTTAAACGAAGCGAACGTCTGCTCGAGATTTTAGTTCGAGAGATAGAGATTTTGAAGATGGAGCAGGAAATTCATGCTCGTGTGCGGGAATCTATCGAAGCAAATCAACGCGATTATTATCTTCACGAACAGATGCGCGTAATTCAGGATGAATTGGGTGAAGGTGAAGGCAACGATGAAATCAATGAGTATTTTGATAAAGTCGACGCCTTGAACGCTTCGGAAGAAATCAAGGCAAAGTTGCGTAAAGAAGTAGATCGCATGGCGAAAATGCCGCCGCTTTCTCATGAAGGGGCGGTAATTCGAAGCTATCTTGATATTGTCTTGGAAGTGCCTTTTGGTGTATATACCGAAGAAAATTTGGATATTAAGATCGCTCGCAAGATCTTGGAAGAGGATCATTATGGGCTGGAAGAAGTAAAGACTCGAGTTCTTGAATTTCTTGCGGTTCGTTCGCTCAATGCGGTTGGCGGCCAAATTCTTTGCTTAGTAGGTCCTCCCGGGGTCGGCAAGACTTCTATTGCGCGTAGCATCGCAACTGCAACAAATCGTAAGTTGGCGCGCGTCAGCTTGGGTGGTGTTCACGATGAAGCAGAGATTCGCGGTCATCGCAAGACATATATCGGGTCCATGCCGGGGCGTATTGCAGATGCGGTCATAAAATCGGGAAGCAGTAATCCGCTGATTCTCTTGGATGAAGTGGACAAAATGTGTTCGGATCTTCGCGGTGACCCCGCATCAGCTTTGTTGGAAGTGTTGGATAGCGAACAAAACTGCAATTATGTGGATCATTTTATCGATGTTCCCATGGATCTTTCCCAGGCGTTCTTTATTATGACCGCAAATACATTAGATACCATTCCGCGGCCGCTGTTGGACCGTATGGAAGTGATAGAGATTTCTTCGTACTTGGATGAGGAAAAATATCATATTGCAAAGCAGTATTTGATTCCAAAGCAGAGAAAAATGCATGGTCTTACCGCTTCTCAAATTAAAATCACCGACGCAGCATTGCGTGTTTTGATTGACGGTTATACCCGTGAATCCGGCGTGCGCGAGCTGGAACGTGTTGTTGGAAAATTGATGCGAAAGGCCGCTTTACAGATCGTAGAAAATGGCAAAAAGAACCTGACGGTCGGAGTGGCGCAGGTAGAATCGTTGCTGGGCGCCAAGAAATATAAGGATGAAGCGCTATATGCTCCCGATTGCTTTGGTATTGTCAATGGTTTGGCTTGGACTGCTGTGGGCGGAGAGATGCTCACTGTCGAAGTTTCTGTGTTGGAAGGAACCGGCAAGTTGGAATTGACCGGCAGTTTGGGCGATGTCATGAAGGAGAGTGCGCGAACTGCGGTCTCTTATCTTCGCAGTGTTGCCGATCGGATGAATGTTAGCTATGATTTTTATAAAAGCAAAGATCTCCACATTCATTTTCCGGAAGGCGCCGTTCCCAAGGATGGCCCCAGCGCGGGAATCACCATTGCAACGGCTGTTTGCTCCGCTTTGACAGGGATTCCTGCGGATAATAAAGTGGCAATGACAGGAGAAATTACCCTGACAGGCAGAGTTCTTGCCATAGGTGGTTTGCGCGAAAAAACTATGGCAGCATATAAAAGTGGGATTAAAAAAGTCTTTATTCCAAAAGATAATGTCAAAGACCTTGAAAAGATTGATTCTACGGTCAAAAAAGCAATTACTTTTGTTCCGGTATCTCATGCGAACGAAGTTCTTGCCGATGTTCTCGGTCTTTCTGAAAAGAAGAAAAAGACTTTTATTTGCGCACCGAATATGATTGAAAATAAAGATGTGGGGAATAAGACATGGGTTTAAATCTTCAATTGGTTCAATTGAAAATTTCGGCAGTACGCCCTTCGCAATTTCAAAACGGATTGCCTGAAATAATGTTTTGCGGCAGATCGAATGTTGGAAAAAGTTCGATGATCAATTGTCTTTTGGGAAGAAAGTCGCTGGCGCGAACCTCGGAAAAACCGGGTAAAACGGCGACCATAAATTATTATGAGATTGACCGTAAACTTTTTCTTGTGGATTTACCGGGATATGGCTATGCCCGTGTTTCGCAGGCCGAAAAGGATAAATGGGCGCGGTTTATGCAAGCATACTTCAATTTTGAAAGCAATAAAAAATTGGCTGTCTCGCTTGTTGATCTGCGGCACGGCCCTTCGGCAGCGGATATGGAGATGGCGGTCTTCTTGGAGCAAGCAGGCATTCCTTATTGGATTGTTGCTACCAAGGCAGATAAACTTTCCAAAACCGCGGCTGAAAAAAACTTAGAGGAATTGAAAGAGATCTATGCGGATTTTCATCCGATGCGGATTTTGGCATTTTCCTCCAAAACCAAGCAGGGTCGAGAAGAGCTTGTGAAGGAAATGGAACGCATTTCCGAAGGAGAAAAATATGGAGAAGATCGCTGAATTATTTGATGGATTTTTATTTGACCTATTGTACTTAATTCCTGCGGTGGTGATTTCTCTTACCATCCACGAATTTTCTCATGCTTGGGTTGCGGTGAAGCTGGGAGATCCAACTCCGCGCTATGATAAGCGCTTATCCCTAAATCCATTGAACCATATCGATATTATTGGGTTTATTGTAATGCTTCTTGTTCATTTCGGATGGGCAAAACCGGTACGAGTTAATCCCATGTATTTCGAAAATCCTCGCAAGGGAATGATGTATACAGCGCTTGCGGGACCGATTTCAAATTTGGTGTTATGTATTGTTGCATCGCTCCTATATTTTTTGAGCGTTGTATTTAGCTTTCCGACATATTTGGTATTGCTATTTTATTATTTGACATTTATGAACATTAGTCTGGCGGTGTTTAATTTAATTCCCATTGCACCGTTGGATGGTTCAAGAATTGTAACTTATTTCTTCCCGCGGTATGCCTCTTTTATGGCGCGGCATGAGAATGTCATTCAAATTATTTTCATTGCATTGTTAATATTACCCGGCTATGTTCCGATGATTCCCGATGTTTTCGGAGGGATCATTTCCGGTGTCCAATTGTTTATATCAAGTGTTTTATTTAACCTATGGAAAATGATTTTTTGGTTTTTAATTTAAGGTGACAAGAATAATCCGAACCTGCCTCAAAGCAGGATATTTCGGCGCTTTTCACTTATTTTTATTTGATCGGCGGCAGCCGATCTGCATAAAAGATAGAGCAAAAATCCCTCGAAATCTCCTTGCTTTGAGGTCGGAAATTTTAAAAAGAGCGGATTTGTGTTCAATCAAGGCAAAAACGCAACCAATGCTGCCGCATTGGCGAGTATTTTAACGATGGGTGAGCGGAAATCCGCCTTTTTAAAACAGGTTGGGATTATTTTTGTCACCTTATGGAGAACAAATGGAACAATTAAAATTTTCCCTTGAGGTCTTTAGCGGACCCTTGGAGTTGCTGTTGCATCTGATTTCGAAAAACAAAGTATCGATCTATGATATTCCCATTTCGCTGATTTTAGAGCAGTATATGGAATATATCGAAGATCTGAAAAAGATGGACCTTGAAGTTTCCAGCGAGTTTATAGAGATGGCCGCTCATTTGATGCTCATTAAATCGCGGATGCTTCTGCCCAAAGCGGAAAACGAAGAGGAAGACCCCCGCATGAGTCTCGCAGAAGCGTTGGCTGAATATAAACGGTACAAGGCAATTCTTGATACATTGAGAGACGATCAAAAAAATGCAGGAATTACCTATGTCCGCAAAACAGAACAACTGGAATTTGACAAAACTCATAAACTGAATTATGAAACCGATGTTCTTACCGAAGCATATCGCAATGTGATACGAAGAAGCAATCGTGCATTGCCGCCGCCGCTGAAAAGTTTTGCGGGAATTGTCGGGCATCCGATCGCAAGTGTTCCTGCGCGTATTATCGGTGTGTTGCGAACATTGAGACGAAAGTTGACATGTAGTTTCCGCAGTTTGTTTAGCGGTGTTAAGAGTCGGTCTGAGATTGTTGCAACATTTTTGGCGGTGCTGGAACTTTCCAAATCCGAGCATGTTGTGATGGAAGAAAAAGCGGATGATCTGTATCTGACCTTTAAGAAGGAGAAATAATATGGAATTGAATTATATGAGCGGCGCGGTGGAATCCATCCTCTTCGCCAGCGGAGAACCTATTGAAAAGCGCAAGCTTGCCGAGGTGCTTGAAATTGAAGGCGAGCGTTTGGAACAAATCGTCGATGAGCTTCGGGAAGGGTATCGCGCTGAAAACCGCGGTTTCGACATTTTATCTTTGGATAATACTTATCAAATGTGCTCCTCTCGTTATTATGGAGAAATCACAAAAAAAGCATTGGATCATCGCAGAAACACTCCGCTTTCCAATGCGGCGCTGGAGATTTTATCCATTGTTGCTTATAATCAACCGGTTACCAAGGCATATGTGGAGCAAATCCGCGGTGTGGACTGTTTTTATGGTATCAATGCTTTGGTGGAAAAAGGATTGATCGAAGAAAAGGGGCGGTTGGATGCGCCCGGTCGCCCTTGGCTTTATGGGACAACTATGGACTTTTTGCGGTGCTTTGGGTTAAAGTCCTTAGAAGATCTGCCCGAACTTCCGCGGTTGGAATTGCCCGGCGATGAGGTGGAAGGCCAGCAATCTTTTGATGATGTTCTCAGCTCTGATGAGCAAAACAACTCTGACGAAAATTGATTATTGTTGATTTATTCGGCTGTTTGTGATATAATATAATAGTAGTATCAAAAAGGAGACAAAAAGATGGAGAATAAAGTGGATTCTGTTTTGAACGGCGCTTTGGATGGAATAAAAAAACTCGTTGATGTTGATACCGTGATCGGCGATCCGATCAAGGTCAACGATGAATTGACATTGATTCCCATATCGAAGGTGACGTGCGGGTTTGCCGGCGGCGGAAGCGGCTTTGGTTCGGATCCTCAAAATGAGCATTTTGGGGGCGGTGCAGGCGGTTGCATTAAAGTGAATCCGGTTTGTTTCCTTGTTGTCAAAAAGGATAATGTTCGTATGCTGCCCATCTCTGATTCGATGAATGGGCTGGATAAATTGGTGGATCTTCTTCCGGAGATTACCGATAAGATTATTGGATTGGTTCATACAAATAAAGAGACCGAAGTTTAATTCAGTTCTAAATAAAAATCACTCGCCATATATTAAGGCGGGTGATTTTATTTTGAGAAAAATGGTATCTTTTTTGTTGATGTTGGCGTTATTTTTTTCTATTCCGTTTTCATCCAAAGCGGGGGCAGGTGCTTTTCTGATGATGGATGGGCGTACCCAATCCGTTTTGGAAGAAAGTAACGGCGAACTTAAATTACCGATGGCCAGCACAACCAAAATTATGACTGCTTTGCTTGTTATTGAGCAGGTTGGTATGAATGAGATTGTGGAAATCCCTCAAGAAGCGGTCGGCGTGGAAGGAACATCGCTATATATAAAAAAGGGCGAAAAGTATACGGTAAACGAATTGTTGCACGGATTAATGCTACGATCCGCCAACGATTGCGCGCAGGCTCTGGCTTGGTATGTGGGCAAGGGGAAGGTTTCTTCGTTTGTTAACCAAATGAATGCGAAGGCAAAATCCTTAGGGTTAAAAAATACAAAGTTTGCTAATCCAAGCGGATTGCCGGAGAAGGAACATTACACAACGGCGAAAGAATTGGCATTAATAATGTTTTACGCAATGAAAAATCAGACCTTTCGGAAAATTACGGCGACAACTCAATACAAAATTCACGAAAATACCATTGTCAACCATAATAAACTCTTGAAGTTATATTCGGATTGTATTGGTGGAAAAACCGGATACACGATGGAGGCGGGGCGATGTCTGGTTAGTGTTGCTGAGCGTCGAGGGGTTTCTTTGATTTGCGTCACATTGGGTATTCGGGACGATTGGAATGTACATACCAATGCATATGAAAAATGGTTTGCAAATGTAAAAGAGGTCACTGTTGAGGAGGCGGGAGCGTTTTTGGTTTCACTTCCAGTTGCAGGCGGTGGAGAGGTGGTTGCAAAGAATTGTAATAAGGTGACCGCAAAAGTCTTTGAAGGGAATGAAGTGGTGCAAAAAACCATTAAAGCGGAGCGTTTTATATATGGAAACAAGCAAGTGGGCGATGTTGTCGGTACTGTGGAATATTGGTACGGTTCCTACAAGATTAGTGAAAGCCCATTGATTTTAGAGCAAGGGATCGAGGTTCCGGTGAAAAAAGAACTTTTTATTACCGGAATTATTCGGTTTTTTCGACGATTATTATTGAAAAAAGATTGAAAAAGAGGTACAATATAAAAAAACATTGAAAAGAGAGAAAAATGAACGAACGTACAATCAGAATTCAAAAATATATTGCCGATTGTGGCTATTGTTCGCGCAGGGCAGCAGAAAAGCTGATGGAAGAAGGCAGGGTAACATTAAATGGTTATCCTGTTCGTCTGGGCGATAAGACCGATGGCGCGCGCGATTTGGTGCGCATTGATGGCAAAGTGGTAAAACCCGCGACCAGAAATAAAGTCACGTTGATGCTGTATAAACCCCGTGGATGTGTAACTACTATGAGCGACGAACAGGGGCGAAAGTGTGTCGCTGATTTGATTGCGAAAGAGCGTATCCGGTTATATCCTGTGGGGCGGCTGGATAAAGATAGCGAAGGATTGCTGTTGCTTACAAATGATGGCGATCTTGCAAACAAGTTGACCCATCCTGCCAATCATATTCCCAAGACCTATCGCGTCATTGTCAAAGGTGCGTTGAACCGCGAGCATATTAAGTCCTTTGAGAATGGAATTTATATTGCAGAAGATGACTATACAACGCGTTCGGCTGAACTTGAAATTCTCGAGATGAAAAGCGATCGTACTGTTTTTTATCTTACCCTTTATGAAGGGAAGAACCGCGAGATCAGAAAAATGTGTGAAGCATTGGGTTTGGAAGTCTTGCGATTAAAGAGAGATAAAATTGCAAATTTATCGATTGGAACCTTGCGGTCGGGCCAATATAGGGCATTGACGCAAAAAGAAATCAGTTATTTGTATAGTTTATAAGGGGTATGTATGAAAAAACGGATTGTTTTACCTTTATTATTGTTGTGTATTCTCCTGCTTCTTACTTCTTGTTCGTTGCCGGTTATAGGCGATTTTTTTGAGAATGATAAGAGCCTTGGAAAAACAAATAATACAGCTGTCACGATTTCCGAGGCAATGACCGATTATTTGGTGAAGAATAACAAAGGAAAATTTTCATTGCATGGGATTGAATTATCGTTGAACAGCGATAGTAACGGTACGGTTAAACTGTACTATTCATCGGTTTCTGCAGATCAGGCAGAATATTCAAATATTTATATTGCCGAAATCAATTCTAAGACCGGGTATGTGGAACGATTTGGCAAAGCGGTTTATTCCAAAGATGGGATCGATCCTTATCGACTGGTTAAAACCACCGACGCTTTTGATGGTGCATCCATTCCTGTCGATAGCGGAAAGGCGATGTCGATCGGTGTGCGCGCTTTTAGCGGAGAAGCGGAATTTTATTATGATTATGCCCGCATATTGCTGACAGCGCCGGACGGTTTTGAGCAATATTCCATTCAATTTATATCGATGCTGAATGATAAAGTTTATAGTTGCAACGTGGATGCGGTAAGCGGCACAGTTTTGTCGACTGCCATTGATCCCTTGGAGTGAAGAATACGATGAAAAAAAGATTATTGGCATTATGTCTTGTTGCGATATTGCTTTGTTTAAACGCTTGCAGTATGAAAGTTCAAGATGATACATTTTATATACCGAGAGAAAAAGTGGTCTCGGTTGAAATGCAAAAAGAATATAAGGAAGACGGAAAGGAGACTTATTATTGCAAAAAGGAGCTTACGTCTTCCGCCGATTTGGATAAAATTTGCTCGATGATTCGAGACCTTCCTGCCAAAAAAGCATCTTCTGAACACCCAAATCCCATAGAAGAAGCAAAAATCGTTGTTATTTTACGCGGTCAAAAAGATCATCGGTTGATTTTGAATGAAAAAATGGCATTTTACGATCAGATTGCATATGAATATACCGATGACGATGTAATCAATCGGTTTTTGAAGTTTTATGATGGGGTGGACTGTCAA
The DNA here is from genome assembly GCA_937881855.1 of uncultured Clostridia bacterium. Taxonomy (GTDB): domain Bacteria; phylum Bacillota; class Clostridia; order Oscillospirales; family QAKW01; genus QAKW01. Next base: position 50,499 of record CALGEL010000059.1, read on the forward strand.
GAAGAAAAAACAACCCCAAGTTATTATTGATATTGTGAAAGTCTTATACATTGGTATAAGACTTTTTGCATAGAATAGGGCATAAGAGTATAAAAAAAGGAGGACAAAATGAAAAGAATACTGCTGTTTGTTTTTGTTTTTTTCTTTATATTCGTCAATGCCCTTTCTTTTGTTGGGTGTAGCTCCGCTGCGGAAGGCGGCAATTTTGAGGCCCGCGCATGCTGGATTTCCAGCATCGGCAATATGGATTTTCCTTCAAAGATGGGAATGTCCGCCGCCAATCTGCGCAAGGAGATCGACGAAATCATAAAAAATTGTAAAAATATTGGATTAAACACCATATTTTTTCAGGTTCGCCCGAATGGCGATGCATTGTACTGCTCGGAGATTTTTCCGTGGAGCAAATATTTGTCGGGCAAGCAGGGGGTGGCGCCCGATCAATCCTTTGACCCGTTGCAGTATTTTATTCAACAAGCGCATAAAAGCAACATTGAACTGCATGCTTGGATCAATCCATACAGAATTGGGACAGGCGAAAATGTCGCTTCGACACTTTCAAAAAGTAACCCCGCAATCCTTCATCCCGAATATACCATTCAATCGGCAACCGGGTTGTATTATAACCCCGGGCTTCCCGAAGTGCGCTCTTTGATTTTGGATGGAATAGATGAATTGATATCCAATTATGATGTGGACGGCATTCATTTTGATGACTATTTTTATCCGTATGATCTGACGGGATTTGACGATTCGGATACATATAAGAGATATGGCAACGGTCGATCTTTGGGTGATTTCAGGCGCGAGTCTGTGGATGAACTTGTTCGATTGGCCTATAATTTAATCAAATCCAAAGACCCCGATATAGAATTCGGTATCAGCCCTTTTGGCATATGGGCCAATAAATCTACCAACCCACAGGGGAGTGAAACGCGCGGGATGAGTTCCTATGCCGCGATATTTTCCGATAGTAAAAAATGGGTGGAAAAAGGATGGCTGGATTACATTTGCCCGCAAGTATATTGGAGCTTTGATCATAAAGAGGCACCATATGCGGAAATTGTCGATTGGTGGGAGTCGGTATGTAAAAAAACGGATGTCAAGCTTTATATCGGGTTGGCGGCTTATAAGCTCAATACTGAAGAGATTGGCTGGAAAGACTCTGATCAAATTCTGCGCCAGCTGCAATATGCATCGAAGAAAAAAAGTTATGCGGGGCATTGCTTTTTTAGATATGGCGTCTTAATGGAAAATCCGCTCGGTGTTACCGATACAATCAAAGAATATTACAGAGAAAATCCAAATAATAACGCCAATACGCAGAAAATAGACGCTTTGATTGTACAAAGTAATACAACATTGGCTGTTCATTCACCTCAAAACAACACCACAGTGCAAGCATCACATATCTCCATTTCCGGTACAACCTCTGCGGGGCAGAAGGTTACTGTGAATGGAATTTCGGCAGTTGTCAGCGAGCGGGGATATTTCTCGGCGTATGTACCGTTAAAGATTGGGAAAAACAATATTGTCGTTTCTTCGTCGGGAAAAGAAGAGATAATTTGCGTTGAACGAACGGAACCGATAATCTCAAATGCCATTTTGGAAATAGATTCATTGTATCCAAGTGGAGAACTTACGCACAACAGTGGAGATGTCGTTCATTTTTCGGTGCAGGGCGATCCTGCTTACAGCTTGATTTTGACAAACGGAACAATTAATATACCGTTTTTATACGATGCGGATAGGGAAATGTTCATAGCAGAATGGACGGTGCCCGCTTTATCCATAATGGACAAGCAGGAATTTAAGGATTTTAAATTCATTGCGGAAGATAACAAAAAACAAAAAATTGAATTTTCTGCAAATCTTACCATGTATTTGCAATCGAACGGAACTGAGCAGACATACCGCTTAATAAAAGATACCTATGTATTTAATGGTAGCAATGGTGGATCCCAAATGGACCATCCGCCATTGGCGCAGGGATGCAGTGTTTTAGCCGTCGCCGAAGAAGGAACGCGGGTATTACTCGAAAACGGTTATTGGGTGGAAAAAAGTTTGCTCTCAACAGACTATTTTGAACCGAGTAGTTTAAGCAATTACGACTATGAAACGATTACTCTTCAAGCGAAGGAACCAATAGTATATTCGGTGACTTGCGATTTGAGCGGACTCTCTGTTAAAACCAATACAGACCGTAATGTTCCTTTAAAGGCGACATCTGAGACGATGAAGTTAGGCTTGGAAACGGAGTACAACGAGAGTGGAACCGCAATACAAATTAAATCAAAAGCGAATTATGATTTGGCGGGATATGAAATTTTGCCCATTAAAAATGGTTTACAGATCAAAGTAAGGTTTCAGTCCAATAAACTGCGGGGGAAAACCATTTTGCTGGATGCCGGTCATGGCGGCACCGATTGCGGAGCACTTGGGCCCGGCGGTAAATCCGCACCGACAGAAAGTGAATTAAACTTTTTGTTGATGCAGTTTTTAAAAAAAGAATTGGAAAAAGCGGGTGTCAAGGTATTGTTGACCAGAAATGATGATACATTTTTGGAATTGGAAGAGCGAGTGGATATTTCTAAGAACACAGCGCCGGATCTTTTTATATCGCTTCATCATAATTCGACGGTGCAGACATCAAACTTCAATGAGGTGTCCGGTGGATTGGTATTATATTCATCGGAACTGTCCAAACGGCTTGCTCTTCAACTCTCAGAGAATCTTTGGGCAGGCGTGGGAAAAGACCCAACCGTACAAGTACGGCGTCAAAGCTTGTTTGTTTGCAGGCAGACAAGATGTCCTGCCGTTTTAATTGAGGCGGGATATCTTTGTAATCCGCAGGAATATGAACTTTTGTGTGATGCGGATAATACGGAGAAAATCGCAAAAAATATTGTAATAGGATTGAAAAATTATTTTGTCGCAGTAAACTCTTAAATTTTGTCGAAGGTCTTTTCAATATTATATTTATATGGTATAATACTATATTATTTAGATTTTAAGGAGCAACAATGGAATTTGTTCAAAAAAGCATAAACCAAGGCGTGACGGTCAATTACGGAATAACAAACAAATTTAAAAGTAGTTATTTATCGGTGGATTTTATCCTTCCCTTGACGATTGAAAATGCGACAGGAATGTCTTTATTGGCGGGAGTTATGTCTCGTGGCTGTAAAGCGTATCCGCAAATGGATTTGATCGGCCGTTACCTTGCCAAAAATTATGGCGCATCTTTATCTATCAACGCGGGAAAAGCGGGAGAGATGGAGATTTTTACGGTATCGGCAAACTTTTTGAACGATGAATTCGCGATCGATGGCGAATTCATATATGAGAATATGATCGCCTTCCTTGAAGAGTTAATCTTTTCACCCTTGGTAACAGAAAAGGGCTTTTATACGGAGATTGTTGATCAAGAAAAGAAAAACCTTTCTAATAAGATGGCGGCTCTTTTCAATGATAAAAGATTATTCTCCCTTGAACGTTGCAAAGCGTTGATGTGTGCAGACGAATCGTTTGGGATCAATGAGATGGGCGATGAGAAAACGCTGCAATCTTTTGATGCAGAAACGTTATATGCTTTTTATAATAAAATGATTTCGGATGCTATGGTGGTCATTTCATATGTGGGCAAGCAAAGGGATTTGGCAGATACTTTTGTACAAAACCTATGCGCCCGCAAGGAGTTTGAAGTGCAATCTGCGATTAAAACGGTTGATCAGGCCAAAGAAATAGTCGAGCCGATGAATTTAAATCAAAGCAAATTAAATCTTGGTTTTCGACTGGGCGAAAATGCCGCAAAGAATGGTGCGGCTTGCCGATTATTTAATGTTCTTTATGGTGGCAGTGCAAATTCTAAATTGTTTATGAATGTGCGTGAGCGGCTGTCCCTTTGCTATTATTGCTCTTCTACGATCGATCGGTTTAAAAATGTAATGTTTGTTTCCAGCGGGATTGAGAGCGAAAAATATGAACAGGCGCGCAATGAAATTGAGGCGCAGTTGCAAGCGATTGCCGATGGGGATTTCAACGATGAAGAATTTAATAATGCCAAAGTTTATCTGATTGATAGTATTCGCGGGTCTTATGACAGCAAAAGCGCTGTTGCGGCGGCAATGGTTTCGAGTACATTGCGTGGCGAGCAGAAAAATGCAGACCGAGAGATCGAAGAAATTGCAGCAGTGTCCCGCGAGGATGTTATATCTATTGCGCGGGAAACAAGGTTAGATACGGTGTACTTTTTGAAGGGAGTTCAAACCGAAGAATGATAAAGAGCGAAACTTTTTCAAATGAAAACGGAATGGAATATGAGAAGATAATCCTTCCGAGCGGGCTGACAATGTATTATATGTTTAAGCCTGATAATGCAAAAAAAGCGGCAATGATTGCCACAAAGTTTGGCTCGATCAACTATACTTTTAATATGCAGGATGGTCGTCTGGTAACGGTGCCGAACGGAACAGCGCATTTTTTGGAGCACAAGCTTTTTGAAGGAAAAGAAGGAAATGCTTTTGATTTTTATGCGGCGACCGGAGCAAAGGCCAATGCATACACATCGAATGATAAGACGGCATATTATTTTGTTTGCAGTGATCGCTTTGAAGAAAATTTAGAAATCTTGTTGTCTTTTGTGACAAATCCGTATTTGACAGAAGAAAATGTCGAAAAAGAAAAAGGGATCATTGCTCAGGAAATCAAAATGTATGAGGACGAGCCGGGATGGCAGGGTTATTTTTCGATGGTACAAGGGCTGTATCAAGAGCATCCCATTCGCAGAGACATCGCGGGAACGGTGGAGGATATTTATTCCCTGACGCCGCAACTTTTAATGGACTGTTATAATGCCTTTTATCATCCGAGTAATCTTGTCTTTGCTGTTGTTGGTGATCTTCCCAAAGAGCAGGTTTTATCTATTGTTGAGCGGCATTTTGGCGGCAATAATGATTATTCTGTCGATAAATTACCCATCAATGAACCCGATGCGGCCGGCAGTCGTTATGTAGAAAAGCAAATGTTGGTTTCGCGCCCGATTTTTCATTTGGGATTTAAAGACAATAATACCGAAATAGATGGGTATGAACTGTCCAAAAAAGAAATGGAGACAGAAATTCTAATAGAGTATCTTTTTGGAAAATCCTCTCCGTTTTTCAAGGAACTTTATGAGGCTGGCAAGATCAATAATGAGTTTGACTGCTGGTATGACCTTTCGGATTACTTTTCGTTTTGCGTTATCAACGGTGAAAGCGATTGTCCTCGCGATGTGGAGGAAGTTGCTTGGAAGTATATCGATAGAATTCAAATTGATGGAATTGATAACGAGCGATTTTTGGAGATTCGCAACGGTCTTTATGGTGCGTTGATTATGGATACCGAGCAATCTTACGGAATGGTCAATCGAATGATTGGTAATCATTTGAATGGAACAGAAGCCTTTTACGCAATAGACGCTTTGCGGGATATTGCCGCCGATGATTTATTGAAAAGAGCCCGGCTTCTTTTCTCAAAAGAACGCTCTTGCCTTTCTGTTATCCAACCGATCAAGGAGGTATAATAATGGACTATAATGCAGTATCTTTCCCGGGATTCGGAATTGGGGAATTTAAAATTAACCCCACCCTTTTTTCGATCATTCCCGACAAGCTGACCATCGAATGGTATGCCTTGATTATATGTGTCGGTTTGGTTGTGGCATATATTGTATGCGATTTGTTGGCAGCCCGTTTTGATGTCAGCAAAGACGATATTTTGGATGTATTGTTATTCGGCCTGCCCGCAGGCTTTATCGGCGCGCGGATATGGTACATATTGGGTGATCTGGAAAACTTCAACTCTTTTCTTGAAATGATCAGCGTTTGGAATGGCGGTCTTGCCATCTACGGAGGAATTTTTGGCGGTGTTTTAGCCGGTTATTTGGTCTGCCGCTATAAAAAGGTTTCGTTCCTTAATATGCTGGATATTTCGGCCATTGGATTTATGGTGGGGCAGATCATTGGTCGTTGGGGCAATTTCGCAAATGTTGAAGTGTTCGGTATTGAGACCGATCTTCCTTGGCGAATGGGTGTAAATATTATGAATGACGCGGGAATGACATTCAGCGAGTGGTCCTATGTTCATCCGCTATTCTTATATGAGTCCCTTTGGAATTTAATCGGTTTATTGCTGATATTTGCCTATATGGATTCGAGAAAATTTAAGGGTGAATTGTTTTTGCTCTATGCCGCTTGGTATGGCATTGGTCGGGCCTGGATGGAACCGCTGAGAGATACAGCGTATAATTTGCATATTTTTGGCATCCGCGTTAATATGCTGCTGGCCATTGCGATCGCTGTACTTGCAATTACGGTGCTTATTATTCTATATGTTCGCAAACCTGCGCGTTTTGTTCGAGTTAGAAAAGAACCGGAATTAGTCAAACCTGCCTATGAAAAGCAATTTTTATATGCTGTTGAAGAAGAAATAGAGAAGGGAACGGATCAAGAAAATGGCTAAAATTATTGATGGAAAATTAATTGCCGCAAACATTCGAGGCGAGATCAAAGAGAAAACTGATGCTTTGAAGAAAAATGGTGTCCACCCCGGTTTGGCGGTTATTATTGTCGGTACCGACGCGGCATCTCAGGTTTACGTTCGCAATAAAATTAAAGCCTGCGCCGAAGTGGGATTTTATTCTGAAAATTATGAATTGCCCGAAAATACGACCGAAGATGAATTGTTGGCTTTAATTGAACGACTGAATCAAGAACCAAAAATCCATGGGATTTTGGTGCAGTTGCCTTTGCCCAAGCATTTAGATGAAAAAAAGGTGATTGCGGCAATTCATCCCCATAAAGATGTGGACGCATTCCACGTCTCTAATGTGGGCAATATTATGCTTGGTGAATACACGTTTTTACCTTGCACCCCTGCCGGTGTAATGAAACTGTTGGAATATAGCGATATTGAAGTGGCGGGGAAGGATTGCGTTGTGATCGGGCGGAGCAACATTGTCGGTAAGCCACAAGCGATGCTGATGCTTCATTCCAATGCGACGGTGCAGATTTGCCATTCTAAGACCAAAGATTTGGCGAAAAAAACTGCGGCAGCGGATATCTTGATTGTCGCAATCGGAAAAGCAAAGTTTGTAACTGCGGATATGATCAAAGAGGGTGCGGTTGTTATTGACGTCGGTATGAATCGGGATGAAAACGGCAAGCTTTGCGGCGATGTGGATTTTGACTCTTGCTTTGATAAAGCGTCGTATATCACTCCTGTTCCCGGCGGAGTGGGACCGATGACGATTACGATGCTGATGCAAAATACGCTTTCCGCTGCGGAAAAATTCGGCAAAAATAAGGAATGAGATTATGATAGTATTTTTAAAAAATTTGATTAGTGCATGGCCATCCATTCTTATGGGAGCACTTATCCCGTGTCTTACGCTGGGTGTGTTGTTTTTTTCTAAAAAACGAAAAACAACAGCATTTAAAGCTGTTTTATATGGAGCGGCTTCCTTCTTTGCGTCCCTTGCAATTGTTGCAGTTTTGATCCTGACATTGGCACAGTTTTTTATGCCGGTAATTAGCGCTTCACAGGCATCAAGTGCAAACTCCTATATTTTCACATTTGGAATGATTGTTTTACTACTCTTTTATGGGTCTTCGGAAGCGTTAAAACAGTTTAGTTTTCGAAGTATTATCAAAAGTGAACAAAAAGAGTTCGCAGGGCTGACCTTTGGTTGTGGGTTTATTCTTGCTCAAAATCTTTTGATTGTCGGCTTGATTTATGCAGGTGAAGTTGATACATTGCAAATGCTGGTTTTTGGCTTGTTGATGGTTATTTGCGGTGTGATCTATCTGCTGAACTCCAATCTGTGTTATTCTTTGTCGTGTGAAGGAAATTGGCAGACCGGAAGCGCCACGGCGATTTCTTATTATTTGATTTTGGCGATGATGTTGCTTTTCGCAAATGTCTATGTTGCATATATCACGATTGCCTTGGTTTTGGCATTTAATTTGGTCATTACTTTTTATATCCGTTCTCAACGGATAAATAAGGGGGAAGAGAAAAATGCGTGATGTGTTGGTGTTTTACCTTCTTTCGGTTGTTCTTTTTGCGATCGGTGGTGCAGCACTTTCTTTGTTTTTTAAAAAACGCAATATTAAACCCCGCTTGACCTTTGTCTTTTTGGGGATTCTTTTTGCGGTTGTATACTTTGTCGTTTTATTTGTTTTATTTTTTAGTACATTTAATGTAAACAGCGACCAATATTTCTATACCAAGACATATTTGATCGGAATTGGACTCGCATATGTTTTTATTTTGTCGATTGTTCGCTGTCTGCTTATGAAAGCGGTGTTTTTCAACAAAGAATATAATGAGCAGGGGTTGTCCTTTGCCTTTGGATTTGGGCTGGCACCCGCGCTGTTTATTGCGATCTATCTGTTGCTCTTTTTCTTTGTCATTGCATATAACGGGATGTTTAACGGACCTGCCACTTGGAATTCGGAAGGCTATTTAATTTTTGCAGATAATACCATTATCAATCTGCTTCTTCCCAAAGCATCGGGCGTCCTTTATGCAATGGTGGCATTGGTCTTTTACGGAGCATTTGCATTGATTGAAGCATGGTTTTATAAGAAGATCTGCGAAAAGAATTATAAATGGTTCTACATCTTCTTGTTTCCGATCGGATTTGCATTGCTTGAAACAGCAATGATTTTACCTATTCCGTATACGAATATGAATTCTTATTGGCAACTTAGTATTATTGCCGCAGTAGTTGTCGGCTTGTCAATAGTACTTGTTAATCTTCTCCCGAAAGAGAAGGTTCTGCCGGAATATACGAAGCAATTCGAATAGCCGCGGGAAGCTCGGCCTTAAATTTTATGCCGAGATGGGTCAATTCTATTTCATCCATTGGGACTTCCAACAGATCGTTTAATCCGGTATATTCCTCGATATATTCTGTGGCGATACCGGCGGGAATGGTGTAGCCGGAAAAACTAATCGTGTCGGATATGAACTTTCCGTATCCCGCCTCATTTTCACCCAGATGCCCATGAATGGATATTCTTTGGTTTTTGAGTGTGTTTAATATGGAGGAGAGCGGAGAGAGTTCGGGGCAGAGCGTGGCCAATCGCGTCGGCTCACATAATACTCCGCTGATTGTAAAACGTCCCTCATTTGACCCTTCAAATGTCATTTCGTTGATGAACCCTAATTCAGAAAGGTTGGCTTCCATTAGCTGTGCAAAGGCTTCGTTTGTATAGAAGCCGGATTGTACATTTAACGGTTCTTGTACATTCAATTCGGGTTCTTCGGGGTTGATATTTTTGGGTGATAAGAATAACGCGGCTATGATACCGAGTCCCAATAAGACAAATGTTAATAAGAATGAACCCCATTTAATTTTAAAATAATTCGATGTGTTTTTCATAGTTAAGCCTTTCGTAATTTATGGAGGATGTAAAAATGAGAAGTAAAAGCATTATAGCAATCGTGATTGCGATTTTGTGTGTTGTTGTCCTTACATCCGGATTGGTTTGGAGTTTTTTGGATGATAAAACCACTCCGCAAGAGGATCATAGCACGCAAATAGATCAATCGAATGATTCAACGGATAATGAAGAACCTAAAACGGATCTTGAGCCGGAACCGGCTCCTGAACCCGATCCTGAACCGGAACCGGATCCCGAACCCGATCCTGAGCCGGAACCGGATCCTGAGCCTGAGCCTGAGCCGGATCCTGAACCGATTGAAATTGATGATGCAGAAGTCTATAATGGGAATGCCAATGTTGCAACCTTGACCAAGGATGAAGCAACAGCGATCTTAAATAATAAATTTATGGTGTTGGTCAATCGAGATCATAGACTGCCCGATGATTACAAAGGAATTGATTTGGTTTCGCAGGGTGATCATCGATTGAATGAAGTGACATTATCGGCATTGAATCGCATTATTGCGGACGGTAAAGATGCGGGCTACAATTATGTTTTGTACTCCGGATATCGAAGTTATTCACATCAGTATAATAATTATTACAATAAGATTAATTACTATAAAAACAGTGGATATTCAGAGGAGGAAGCCGTTCGGTTGACTAATCAATACCACGCACCGCCGGGTGCCAGCGAGCATCATACAGGATTGGCGGCGGATGTATGTATACCGTCTATTGTTAATAAGTATGCTTGCTTACACGAAAACTATGAGTATACCGAAGAATACAAATGGTTTTCAGCAAATGCACATAAATATGGATTTATTCTGAGATACAGAAAAGGTGATGAAGATATCACAGGATATAACTTTGAACCTTGGCATTATCGTTTTGTTGGTGTTGATATTGCTACAGAAATTTACAAAAGGGACATCACTTTAGAAGAATATGTCGAGGAACTTGAAAATCGTTTGAAACAATTTTAAGAAAAAAGACCGTTGCGGAAACGCAACGGTCTTTTTGCATATTATTTAAGTTTTCATTTAAAATAATGTGTGAGGTGAAAAGGTTGTGTTAATTAGCGTTTTTCGGTGTGTGGTTTTATATATCGCTGTTGTGGTATCGGTGCGGATTATGGGAAAACGACAGCTTGGCGAACTGCAACCATCCGAGCTTGTGGTCACCATTATGCTTTCGGAATTTGCTGCATTGCCGCTTCAAGATCTTAATATACCCTTAATTTGGGGCATTGTGCCGATGTTTTTGATGGTTGCATTAGAACTATTGATGTCCTTTTTTACAATGAAATCTATGCGATTTCGTGCGCTGTGTTATGGAAGGCCGGTAATATTGATTTATCAGGGAAAATTGGATCAATATAATTTGCTTCGTACACGGGTGTCTGTCGAAGATATTATGGAGGCGATGCGTAATAATGGGATTTTGGCGATCGAAGACATTCAAATGGCTGTTTTAGAAACAAACGGAACACTTTCAATTATTCCTAAACCCGAAAAGGCGCCCCCAACAGCAAATGATTTAAAAGTCTCAGTTTCTAAATCGGGCGGGATTCCTGCGATCATTGTTATGGATGGAAAACCGATGTGGGAAAATATGAAACTTAAAAATGTGGACAGAGAGACCTTCTTTTCAATTTTGAATGGGTATCAAATAAAAACGGAAGATGTCTTTGTTCTGACGATCGATGACCAAGGTAAAACAAATTTAATAAAAAGAGAACTGAAAAAAGGTTAAAAATGAAAAGAACATTTATATCATTGGCGGTGATCCTTTCCTTTCTTTTGCTTATCATTGGTACCGATTTGGTTTTTATGACTACTTTTGCTGATGGGATGACCAATCGATTGGGATTGATAATTGAGACAGAAAACATAGACTTACAAAAACAACGGGCAAAAGAATTGGATAGTTTCTTTCGGAAAAAAGAATTTTTAGCACACCGTTTTATTCCAACGGACAAAATCGAAGAAATTGAAACGATGATGCACAAATTGAATGCCTATATCAATGAAGAAGATAAAAACGAAATTGAGGCAACTGCGACCGAGATCCAGGCGCGGGTCAATTTGTTGTATTCAACGTATATCTACCATTGGTACCAACCTTTTGAGTTTCGCATAGAATAGATTGAAACAATCCGGCGGAGGTGAATGATGAAGAAAAACCATTTTTGCAAAATGTTGTGTATTATTGCAGCTTCGATTGCTTTGGGGATTTTGATTCAAATCTTTTTGCCGGATATTTTAATCATTGCAATTTGCTGTATCTTGGTAATCATTATGGGGATAGCAGTTGCAAAATTTACATAAGGAGTATTGTTTATGAAAGTCATTGTTTTCAAGGCACCCAAGGGTCTGCGCGGAATATTGATGAAAGTATTTAAGGTTCATCGTTAAAATAAACATATCGGCTTGTTTTTTTGCATAGATAATATAAAAAAACAAAGGAGCCGTGGATTATGGAATGTAAGCAAAGACCATCAACCGTTGCAGTGACAAAGACATTGCACGAGGATTTTATCGAAGAAAAATGTGAATGTGATCTTTTGATACCGGATTATTTTTCGGCAGCGGAGAAAATTATTCAATGCAGTGCAACTCCTGTGATTCTGAAGAAAGAACTTGAAGGGGATCATTTGCTGGTAGAGGGAATTTGCAAGTTCTTTGTCATTTATCAAGGTGAGGACGAAGCGGGAATCAAGGTTCTTTCTGAGTCGGTAAATTTTAGTGAAAGCATTGTTGTGAAGGATTCGACAAAGGATAGTTGGGTTCAAGCAATAACGCGTGTTTCCGGAGTTTCGTGCAGACTTTTAAATTCACGAAAGATCAATGCCCGCGCGTTTATCTCCATTGCGTTAAAGGTAAAAGATCAGAACTATACAGAAACCATTGAGGCAATGGATGATTGCCAAGTAGAGGCGTTGTTTTGCGAAAATAATGTTCATACAATATTAGAACATATTTCTGAAACAACGAAGGTTCAGGGCGAGATAGAGACACATACTGAAATTCAGGACATTTTGAGAACAGACGGCACCGTTTGTATCAAAGACATTAAAATGATGGGAAATAAAGCGATGATGAAGGGTGTTTTGAATATATATGTCCTTTTTACTCCCGAAGAGGATCCGTGCAGAGTCGAACAAACGTCCACAGCCATTCCGTATACGCAATTAATTGAATTGAATGTATCGGACGATGAGGCGATGATGGAGGCGATTTGCTCCATTCAAAACATTCGAAACGATGTTGAGACCGATGCAGACGGAAAGAATAAGATCATTTCCGTAGCAGCAACGTTGCTTACGGAAGGGGAGATATATGCCGAGAAAAAACATCGGTTTTTAACGGATGCATATTCGACCAAGTATCCGATGGAACCAAAGTATGGAGATATCACCTTTGAAACTATGGTTGAGCAGAGCGAATGTGTCGAAAGCGTTCGATTTGATACGAGCGTCGAGGAGAATGCTCAAATCATTCAAATGATTGGCTCGCCAATTATAAGAAAGGTAACAGCGCAAGGAAAAATGCTGACCTTAGAAGGGGTTTTGGATGTTTCTATGTTCCTGCGCGAAGGAGATGCATACAGAAGCGTTGACAAGTCATTTCCCTTTACAGTCTCCAAGGAGCTGCATCGGATCGGAGAACATATGCGATGCGAGGTTTGCCCGTGTTTGCTTGGTTTAGATTTTACTACAAACGAAAAAAACACAGAAATTAAGGCGGATATTCAATGCCATTGTTCAATATTTATGAAAGAAAGCAATAATATAATCAAGGATTTAGTTGTGGACTATGATCATCCGCTGGAAGTGAAGCCTTCTTCCAATGTTGTGGTTTATTTTGGGGAAAAGGGAGAGCGGATCTGGGATATTGCTCGCCATTATTCGACGTCGATGATGAATATTAAGGAAATCAACGGCCTGGATGAGGATGTACTTAATGAGAAAAAAACGTTATTGATTTCAAAATAAATTTAATCATATAAAACGCGCTTTTTTAAGCGCGTTTTTTTATATTATTATTGCTATTTTTATAATATAGTGTTATAATAAATAATTATTTATGAAAGGAGATCAGAATGCGTCGTTGGAACATAAAAAAGCAAAATGAACATTTAGTGGAAGCGTTGTGCAAAGAATTGAAATGTACGCATTTTTTTGCTCGCATTCTGATCAATCGCGGTTTTTCTACGGTTGAAGATGCCCGCGCTTTCTTAAATACCAATCGCTCTGATTTATTGGATCCGTTTCTTTTTAAAGAAATGGACCAAGCAGTTGATCGTATTAAAAAAGCAATTCAAAATTCCGAACGAATTACGGTATACGGCGACTATGATGTCGACGGAATCACAGCGACGGCACTTTTATTTCTTGTTCTAAAAGAACTTGGCGGCATAGTGGATTTCTTTATTCCGAGTCGTTTTACCGACGGTTACGGGGTGAACTCATCGGCAATTCAATCGATTGCTGAAAGAGGGACAAGGCTGATCATTACTGTCGACACCGGAATCACAGCAGTTGATGAAGTGGAAGAAGCAAAGCGTTTGGGAATGGATGTGATTATAACAGATCACCATGAATGCCAGGAAAACTTGCCTCAGGTATTGGTCATCAATCCTAAATATGTCGAAAGCGGCTATCCCTTCCAGCATTTGGCCGGTGTGGGCGTTGTATTTAAGCTTATTTCTGCGTTGATTTATTCCTATGGCGGTTGTGATGAAGATATTGATAAATTCACTCCGCTGGCGGCGATAGGGACCATTGCTGATATTATGCCGATGCATGGAGAAAATCGCTACATCGTACAAAAGGGATTGGAATATCTTCAAAATACCGAAAATATCGGCTTGAAAAAATTAATGGATCGTTGCATGGGTGATCGGTTGCTGGACGCATCTGCGGTGAGCTATGTGTTGGCGCCGCGCATCAATGCGGCCGGGCGAATGGGCAATGCATCCATCGGCGTAGAGCTATTAACGACGGATGATGAGCAACACGCAGAACAGTTGGTGGAGGAGCTTTGTCGAGAGAATAACCGCAGGCAGGGGATTGAAAATCGCATTCTTGAAGATGCAATTTCTATGATCGAAAATGATGAATCGCAGCAAAAACGCAACGCCATCGTTCTGTGGAAAGAAGGGTGGCATAATGGCGTGGTCGGAATTGTGGCATCACGCTTGAAAGAGCGGTATAATCGTCCGTGTATTCTATTTTCATTAAGCGAGGATCATGCCAAAGGTTCCGGAAGGAGCGTCAAGCCGTTCAACTTATTTAATGCGCTTGAACGCATTAAAGATCACACCTTGAAATTCGGCGGACACGCTTATGCCTCGGGTGTTTTGGTCTCGATGGATCATTTGAATGAATTCCGCGATGCCCTTTGCGAACAAGTGGATATGTTTTTAGAAGAGAATGAGTTTGATAACAGTATTGAAATTGATTGTTCGTTGTTCCCCCAAGATCTTTCGATTGAGAATATTGTTGCCTTGCAGAAGTTGGCTCCGTTTGGGCGAGAGAACGAATCCCCGATCTTTTGTATGAGAAATGTTCGTATTTTGGAGGCGGTCCCGACAGCAAACGGAAACCATATGCGCATAACTTTTCTTTGCGATCATTTGAGAGTTACGGCTTTTTATTTCAATGTCTCTTTGTCCGATTTTTTATATGCGGCAGGAGAATCGGTTGATGTGGTTTTTGAGGCGGACATTAATGTATTTAATGGGCGCAGAAGCGTTCAACTTATCATTAAAGACATTCGCAATAATCTAACGGACTCCAATGTTATTTGGCGAGATATTGAACGATTAAAACAATTCAATGTTTCTGAGAAAGATATTCCGACGCGGGAACACACAGCAGCAGTTTATCGCTATCTTCAAAAAGCGGTAACTTCCGGAGTTTGCTCCTTTGATATAACGACGCTACCGGCGCGGATTTCTCAGATACAGAAAATCGAAATCTCCAACGGTGCTGTATACTTATCGCTAACGGCCTTGGAGGAACTTGGTATTTTGAAATTTGAAAAAGAAGGCCGGAGCATCAAAAATTTACAGTTAAATTCCCAAATCAAAGTTGATCTTGAAGATTCTGTGATTTTAAATAAATACAGAGAAAAGGCGGGTGAGTTGATGTGTGTTTAGAAGACAAATTGTTTGAAGATTTTATGGTGTCACTAAGTGATGACAAAAAAATCGACACAGAAAAGATTCGAGCTGCATATCAACGAGCCAAGTCTTGCCATGAAGGCCAGCTCAGAACCTCCGGAGAGGCTTATGTTTGCCATCCGATCGAAGTGGCAAAATTGGTATATGAGTTTGGGTTGGATACGGATTCGATTTGCGCCGCATTTTTGCACGACACAATCGAAGATACCGAATTGACCTTTGACGATGTTAAAAAAGAGTTTGGCTTGGATTGCGCCAATATTGTCGATGGCGTGACAAAGTTGGGGCAAATTCAATACACAACAAAAGAAGAGGCGCAGATTGAATATCTCAGAAAAATGTTTTTGGCGATGGCAAAGGATATTCGAGTAATCCTGATCAAGCTTGCAGACCGCCTTCATAATGTGCGAACTTTGGGGGCAAGGCCTCGTGAAAAACAGTTGAAGACAGCGCACGAGACCTTGGAAATCTATGCGCCGCTTGCTCATCGATTGGGTATGCAACGTGTTAAGCAGGAAATGGAAGATATTTCGGTTTCCTATCTTGATCCTGACGGTTGTAAAGTAATTAATGATCGATTGAAAGAATTTGAATCTGTTGGTCATGACTTTGTTGAAAATACAAAAAGGAATATTTGCGAAAAGTTAAAGGCCCATGACATTCCTTTTGATCTAACCTATCGAGTTAAGCATACATTCAGTATTTATCGAAAGTTATTTACGCAAAATAAAACTTTCGAAGAATTATACGATATTTATGCCTTTCGATTGATTGTGAACACGGTGAATGATTGCTATTATTTGCTTGGCGTGATTCATGATCTTTATAATCCTATACCGGGAAGATTTAAAGATTATATATCCACGCCGAAACCCAATATGTATCAATCTTTGCATACAACAGTTATCGGCAAAGAGGGTGTTCCTTTTGAGGTGCAGATTCGGACATGGGACATGCATAATACCGCAGAGTATGGTATTGCAGCGCATTGGAAATATAAAAATAACGTTCAAAATTCAAAGGCATCTTTGGATGATAAGTTAAAATGGGTAAGAAATATTCTCGAAACGCAGGAAGATGTTTCGGACACCGAGGATTTTATCAAAGCGCTAAAAATTGACTTATTCGATGATGAAGTCTTTTTGTTTACTCCGCGCGGAGATGTGGTCAATCTGCCTGCCGGTGCAACCGTGATTGACTTTGCTTATGCGATCCATAGCGCCGTCGGCAACAAAATGGTTGGCGCCAAGGTCAACGGAAAAATTGTCGGGTTGGAATATCAGCCCCAAAATGGTGAGATTATTGAAATTCTGACCACCTCATCGGAAAATCACGGGCCTTCAAGGGATTGGCTCAAAATTGTCAAAACCAGTGAGGCAAAGCAAAAAATTCGTCACTGGATTAAAAATGAGCGTCGAGAAGAAAATGTCGAGACCGGTTGCGATGAATTGGAAAAGGCATTGCGGCGCAGCGGTATTCGCTTGCCCAAAGAAGATCGCGACTCTATAATGCAACATACTGCGACTCATCTGCATTTTAATTCTGCTGATGATATGTATGCGGCGATTGGCTATGGTGGTTTGACCGTTGCCAAGGTGGAACGCAGGATACGCGATTATTGCGATCAACTCGAAAAAGAAAATAAACCGATCAAGATTGTCAATGTAACCAAACCCAAAGCTCATGCGGGCGGTGTGGAAGTTGAAGGCATTGATAATTGCTTGATCAAATTTGCTAAATGTTGCAATCCCTTGCCCGGCGATTATATTTGTGGATTTATAACAAAAGGATATGGGGTTTCGATTCATAAAACAGATTGTCTGAATGCGCGCCGAGGAATGGAACAAGAGCCCGAACGCTGGTTAAAAGCTACCTGGGATGCCGCAGAAAGCGATAGTTTTTCGACTACTCTGATGCTTCTTGTGAATAACGGTATCGGCGTCATGGCAAATCTGACGAGGATTTTGGCAGACCTTAAGGTGAATATTCGGAGTATCGCAACAAGAGAAGAGAGTAAAGATACAACTATTATAACCATTACAATTGATGTTAAGAGCTTGGATCATCTTAATTTCATTGTTTCGCGGATTCGCAAAGATTCCAATGTTTTGGATATTCAAAGAGCAAATTTATAAACGAGGTAATCCATGAGAGCTATTTGTTCAGTAGTTAAAAATGCCACCTTGAAGGTGGATGGAGAATTGATTTCGGAAATCGGACACGGAATGGTGGTATTTTGTGGATTTTCTGCCGATGATACTATTGAAAGCATTGAAAAGGCTTTGAAAAAGGTTGCGGGGTTGCGCGTTATGAGCGATCCGGACGGTAAGTTAAATTGTTCTCTTGCCGATGTGGGCGGAGAGATGCTTTTTATTTCAAATTTCACTCTCTATGGTGATGTCCATAAAGGGTTTCGTCCATCTTTTGAGAAGAGTATGAAATTTGATCCTGCTCAAAACCTATATGACTATGCTTTGAATCGGTTGAAAGAGTTTGGTGTTCGGGTTCAAGGCGGTGTCTTTGGCGGTGATATGAAAATTGAGGCTCTACATGATGGGCCGATTAATATCATTATCGATAGCGAGGTGCTTTGATGCAGGTTCATCGAATTCAATGCGGTCGATTGCAGTCCAACTGTTATCTGATTGAAGAGAATGACACCGCTGTCTTAATTGATTGTGGTGGCGATGGTTCAGAGATACTTGATTTTGCAGAATCTAATGGGCTGAAAATCGAAGCAGTGTTGTTGACCCATGGGCATATTGACCATATTGAAGGTGTGGATCGGGTCGTTGCGGAGCATCAATGCCCGCTCTATATTCATGAAAACGATTTGGAATATCTCTATAATGCAAGCCTTAATTTATCACCGCAGATTTACAGAGTTCCTGTCGTTTTACAATCAACGGCAAGCGTGTTCAAGGATAATGAACGCTTGAAATTTGGTTCTTTGAAATTCGATGTTATTCACACTCCTGGGCATACCTTGGGTTCGGTGTGCTTTCAAATCAATGAGTATCTTTTTACGGGAGATACCTTGTTTTTCAATTCGGTCGGTAATGAGTTTCCGCCCTTTGGAAACTTTGCTCTTGAAATTGAATCGATTCGCAATCGTCTGTTTTCTTTGGAAAACAATTTTCTATGTTATCCGGGCCATGGTGAGTCGACAACGCTTGCATATGAAAAAATAAATAATCCGTATTGTAGGGTCTAAATGGAAATTAAAATTACTGGTCATACATTTGAATATGATGCGATAGGAATGTCGCTGTTGTTCTTTCCCGGAGAATCGGTCGTTTTTACCAAGTCTCCGCGGGGAGAATTACGTCTTTCCTCCCGACTGTTGCAACAAGGTGATGTTTATGTCGCCAAGGCGCGTTTTTGCTATCGGGGGAAGGTATATTCTTGCTGTAAAAGGGCTGTTGGAAACGAAACAGAGCAATTATTGGCCGCAGTGAAATATTCCATCTATCAAGTCTTTCATCGTGCGACGGGAATTTCCCCGCCATGGGGGATTCTGACAGGGATTAAGCCGACCGGCATTTATCGTCGAGTTTTGAATGAAATGGGTTATGAAAAGACAAGAAAGTTCCTTTTGGAAGAGTATTGTATGCAACCCGAAAAGATCCCGCTTCTGCATCAGATTTGTATGGTGATGGACGAAGTACAAACAGACAGTAAGAAGGAAGCCAGCCTTTATGTGGCGATCCCATTTTGCCCGTCGCGATGTTCCTATTGTTCCTTTATTAGTGTCGCTGCGGAGAAAAGCAATCGTTTGATTGCCCCATATCTGCAATATCTAAAAAAAGAAATTGAGGATAAATGTTCAGTTTTGCATCGGGCGGGGTTGCAGATTCGGTCGGTTTATGTCGGGGGAGGAACTCCCGGTATTTTGACTGCGGATCAAATCGAGGCTTTGCTTGGAACAATTATAGAAAATACGGGGAATAATATAGAGGAATTCACTTTTGAACTTGGTCGTCCGGATACGGTGAGCGAGGAAAAACTCGCTGTTTTGAAAAAGTATGGTGTCACACGCGTTTGCATCAATACACAAACGACCAACGATGAAATTCTTTCTGCTATCGGCAGACGCCATACCAAGGAACAGTATTTAGATGCGGTATCCTTGACAAAGAAATTTCAATTTGATAGTATTAACACCGATTTAATTGCAGGTCTGCCGGGAGAAACAGAGGAATCATTTGCGGCATCGTTGAAAGACGTTCTTTCCGCGGGGGTTGATAATATCACAATCCATACATTGTCGATCAAGCGTTCTTCAAAACTCTATGGCGACGGAACGCATTTTGATCCCAAAAATGACCGAGTCCAGCGGATGCTGGACGATGCATATGATGTATTGCGAAATGAAGGTTTGGTTCCATATTATATGTATCGTCAAAAGAATACGGTGTCTAATGGAGAAAATATTGGTTTTTCCATTCCTGAAAAAATTTGCGCGTATAACCTTTATATGATGGAAGATTTGCATACAATAGCCGCTTGTGGTGCGGGAGCATCTTCTAAGATTATTGCGGCAGATACAGGGAGAATTGAGCGAGTAATCAATATGAAATATCCCTATGAGTATATCAATGAAAATGAAAAAATCAGCAAAAATACAATCCTGTTTGAACAGAAGCTGAAGGAGAATTTATGACGGCTGACGCAGCAAAAAAAGAAATAAAGATTCTTTCGGAACAATTGAACGAGCATATTTATCATTACTATGTTGAAGATGCTCCGACCATTACCGATTATGAATATGATATGATGATGCGCAAGCTGATTGCTTTGGAAGAAGAGTTTCCGCAATTCAAACTTGCCCATTCGCCATCTCAGCGAGTTGGGGGAGCGGTGGCGGAACGTTTCGAGTCGGTAACTCATGAAGTTCCATTGCTTAGCTTACAAGACGCCTTTTCTTATGAAGAATTATTGGCTTTTGATGAGCGTGTAAAAAAAGAATGCCCCGATGCGCAATATGTGGTTGAATTGAAAATCGACGGTCTTTCGGTTTCGTTGACCTATGAAAAAGGGGTCTTTGTTCGCGGTGCGACCAGAGGAGATGGCTTAGTCGGCGAAGATGTTACCGCCAATTTGAAAACCATCGGCAGTATCCCGATGCAACTGAAAAAGCCGGTTGATATCATTGTTCGAGGCGAGGTGTTTATGCCCCGAAAAAGCTTTGACCGTTTGAATGAAGCGTATGCAAAAGAAGGAAAAAAGACCTTCGCTAATCCGCGGAATGCGGCGGCGGGTTCCTTGCGGCAGTTGGATAGCAAGATTGCCGCGGAACGCAAATTGGATGTCTTTATCTTCAATGTTCAAAAGCAAGTGGATGAGTCGCTTGATAGTCACGCAGAGAGCTTGGATTATTTGAAATCCCTTGGTTTTAAAGTCAGCCCCTATTATAATTGCTATTCTGATATTGCAGAAGCTTTTGCGGAAGTGGAACGCTTCAATGAAATGCGAGACTCTCTAGGTTTTGATATTGATGGCACCGTTTTAAAGGTGGATCGGTTTGAAGATCGAGCTCGTTTAGGCGAGACCATTAAAGTTCCAAAATGGGCGGTAGCTTATAAATATCCACCGGAGCAAAAAGAGACATTGCTGCGGGATATTACAATTCAGGTCGGTCGTACCGGCGTTTTGACACCGAATGCAGAATTAGAACCGGTGCGTTTGGCAGGGACTACTGTTTCTCGAGCCACATTGCATAATCAAAAATTTATTAAGCAGTTGGATATTCGCATCGGAGATACCGTTGTTGTCCAAAAAGCGGGAGATATTATTCCGGAAGTTGTTCGTGTCATTTTATCGAAGCGTCCCGCGATCAGCGTTCCTTATGAAATGCCCGATCGATGCCCGGAATGTGGCGGCGGCTTGGTTTGTGACGAGAGTGGAATTGCAATTCGATGCATAAATTCATCTTGTCCCGCGAAGATTCGGCGTCAATTAGAGCATTTTGCATCCAAAGCGGCGATGGACATTGATGGTCTTGGACCGGCGATTATCGAACAGTTATTAGACCATAATTTGATCTGTACGCCGGACGATCTTTATCGATTGGATAAAGAGAAACTGGCGGATTTAGAAGGCTTTGGAGAAAAATCAGCAGAGAATCTCCTGAATGCTTTGGAGATTTCAAAGAATACTTCTCTGGATCGCGTTGTGTATGCCCTTGGTATCCGTAATATTGGAGCAAAGGCTGCAAAACAACTGGCCGAGAATTTCGGCTCCATTCAAAAGATTATGGATGCTACGCAGGAAGAATTGGCATCGTTATATGATTTCGGCGATATTATGGCAGAAAATGTGGTGAACTTTTTTGCCGATGAAGAAAATCGGAATTTGGTTCAAAGGTTGCAATCTGTTGGCCTGAAAATGGAGTTTGAACAACAAGTCCGATCGGATCGTTTGCTTGGAATGACTTTTGTTTTAAGCGGAGGACTCGATTCGATGTCCCGCGATGAAGCGGGGGCGGCTATTGAACGATTGGGTGGAAAGGTTTCCGGCTCGGTTTCCAAAAAGACTTCCTATTTAATATTAGGAGATAAACCGGGAAGTAAACTTGCCAAAGCGCAAGCGCTTGGTGTTCCTGTGATTGAAGAAGACGAATTTTTAAAGATGATCGATGTGGAGGAAAAAATATGAAAGAATATGAAATCGTTGTCGGTCTGGAAGTTCATGCTGAACTGAATACGAAAACAAAGATTTATTGTTCTTGCAAAAATAGTTTCGGCGGGGAAGTAAATACGCAATGCTGCCCTGTTTGTACCGGTATGCCGGGAGCATTACCGGTATTAAATCAAAAGGTGGTTGAATACGCTATCCGTATGGGCCACGCAACAGGGTGCAAGATCGATACATTGCTCAAACAAGATCGTAAGAACTATTATTATCCTGATCTGCCCAAGGCGTACCAGATTTCTCAGTTTGATATTCCAATCTGCAGCAATGGTGCGGTGGAATTTATGTCCAACGGCGAGACCAAGCGGGTGGGTATTACCAGAATTCATATTGAAGAGGATGCGGGCAAATTATTGCACCAAGACGGGATCCCGTATTCCTTGGTCGATTTGAACCGTTGCGGTGTTCCTTTGATCGAGATCGTTTCCGAACCCGATCTTCGTTCTTCTCAGGAGGCGAGAGAGTATCTTGAAACAATTCGTACTATTCTGCTCTATTGCGGAATTTCCGATTGTAAGATGCAGGAAGGTTCTATTCGTTGCGATGTGAACGTTTCGGTTCGCCCCAAGGGGTCCGATAAATTCGGTACACGTTGCGAAATGAAGAACATCAATACATTCAGCGGCGCTCAGCGTGCGATTGATTATGAAGCGGCGCGGCAAATTGAGATTCTCGAAAATGGGGGAGAGATCTCTCAAGAAACCCGTCGGTGGGACGATGAAAAAGGAATTAATATTCTTTTGCGTTCCAAGGAAGATGCGCAGGATTATCGCTATTTCCCCGAACCTGATATTCCGCCGGTTGCTTTGGAGCAGGCTTGGATCGATCAGTTAAAATCGGAAATTCCCGAAATGCCTAACGAAAAAACCAAGAGATATGTTCTCGGGTACCATCTTTCTGAAAATGATGCGGGGTTAATTGCCCGCAATTACGAACGCGCCGTTTATTTTGATGCATGCACAGTGATTGATGAGAAACTTGCCAAATCTGCGGCAAATTGGATTTTGGGCGATATTGCTAAGTATCTCAACGATCGCAATGAAGAAATCAATCTGTTCCCGGTGCGTCCCAATCGGTTGATGGCCTTGTTGAAGTTGGTTGACCAGGGAACAATCTCCGGTGCAGCGGCAAAGAAAGTCCTTGCTATAATGCTTGAAGATGAAGCGGAGCCGATGGTTATTGTTGAGCATGAAGGCTTAATCCAAAACAGCAACGAAGATGAGATGGCCGGAATTGTCGATGCGGTTCTGGAAGCCAATCCTGCCGCGGTGGAAGAATATCGCAACGGCCGAACCAATGTTGTCGGCTTTCTGGTTGGTCAATGCATGAAGCTTTCCAAAGGAAAAGGAAATCCTAAACTTATCAATCAGTTGTTGATGGAGCGGTTGAAATAACGAAAACAGAGCGGATAAAACAAATGAATTTTATCCGCTCTCTTTTTTAAAAAAATGCTTGACTATGGCGATTTGGTATGCTATAATCTTTTATACCTGCCGTAGGGCTTATTTTTTTGTGCAAAAAAATAGGCTCCAATATTTAACGCAGGGAGGCCAAAAAAACAGGAGGTGCCGCAAAATGAGAGTCAAGATTACGCTGGCTTGCACAGAGTGCAAACAAAGAAATTACGACACAATGAAAAACAAGAAGAATGACCCCGACAGACTGGAAATGAACAAGTATTGCAAGTTCTGCAAAAAGCACACTTTGCATAGAGAAACCAAGTAAGTTTCCAAAATTTACAAGGAGGACAAAAACATGGCTGAAAAAGCAAAGAAAAAGTCCATCTTTTCCAGAATCGTTGGCTGGTTCCGCGAAGTTCGCATCGAAATGACCAAGAGAATTATTTGGCCCACATTTAAGCAAGTAGCCAATAATACAATCGTGGTTGTCGTCTGTGTTCTTGTCGTGGGCGCATTGATCTGGTTGTTCGATTGGCTTTTCTTCACAGGGCTTCAAGCGCTGATCAGTTGGTTGGGTGGCTTGCTTGCCTAATTTAGTTTATTAAGAAAGGAACAGGTGTATTATGGCTGAAACTGCAAAATGGTATGCAATTCATACTTATTCGGCTTATGAGAATAAAGTTGCGACCAACTTGCGCAGAATTATTGAAAATCGCAAGCTGGAAGAAGTTATTCAAGATATCTCTGTTCCCACAGAAACCGTTGTAGAAACGACCGAAAAGGGTCAGAAGGAATACGAACGTAAAGTTTTCCCGGGTTATGTTTTGGTCAAGATGGTTATGACCGATGAGACATGGTATATCGTCCGCAACATTCAGGGCGTGACCGGTTTTGTCGGATCCACATCCGAACCGCTTCCCCTTACTCAGGCTGAGATTGAAAAACTCGGTGTTGAGAAGCGGGTTGTTCATACCGATTATAAGAAGGGCGATTCGGTACGTTTTGTTGCTTCGAATATGAGCGGTTTTGTTGGCGTGGTAGACGAGGTATATCCCGAGTCTTCCAAGTTGAAAGTGGTTGTTTCCATGTTCGGAAGAGATACTTCTGTTGAAGTTTCCTTTGAGCAGGTTGCACCCGTAGAGTAAGGCTGATTCGCATCGTTTGATGCGTTATCACGAGTGGGAGGAGAGTACTTTTTAATCTTTCCGCTATATTACCACATTGAAACACGAGGGAGGTGTTTGAAAATGGCTCAAAAAGTAACAGGGTTCATTAAACTTCAGATTCCGGCAGGTAAGGCAACACCGGCGCCCCCGGTTGGTCCTGCGCTGGGTCAGCATGGCGTCAACATTATGGCGTTTGCAAAGGAATTCAACGAGAGAACAAAGAATGATATCGGATACATTATTCCGGTTGTTATCACCGTTTATGCGGATCATTCTTTCACTTTTGTTACCAAGACTCCGCCTGCAGCAGTTCTTATTAAGAAAGCTGCCGGTATTGAGAGCGGCTCCGGCGTCCCCAATAAGACCAAGGTTGCATCTCTTACCAAGGAGCAGGTCAAAAAGATCGCTGAGCAGAAGATGCCCGATCTGAATGCAGTCGATATTGAAGCTGCTATGAGCATGATCGCAGGTACTGCGAGAAGCATGGGCGTTACTGTCGAAGAGTAAGCTCTAAATACTGTGGGAGGAATATTCCGTAATACCACAAAGGAGGATTATTTAGGTGAAAAGAGGAAAGTCTTATATTGAAAGCTCCAAGCTGATCGACGCTACCAAGTTGTATGACGTTGAAGAGGCTATGGAAGTTGTTACCAAGGCTGCACGCGCAAAGTTTGATGAGACTGTTGAAGTGCATGTTAAATTGGGTGTTGATTCCCGTCATGCTGATCAGCAGGTTCGTGGTGCAGTTGTATTGCCCCATGGTACCGGTAAAACCACTCGCGTTCTTGTCTTTGCTAAGGATGCGAAAGCCGATGAGGCTCAGGCTGCCGGTGCTGATTTCGTTGGTGGCGAGGAACTTATTCCTAAGATTCAAAATGAGAACTGGTTTGAATATGATGTTGTTGTCGCAACTCCCGATATGATGGGCGTTGTCGGTCGTTTGGGTCGCGTGCTTGGTCCTAAGGGCTTGATGCCGAACCCCAAAGCCGGTACCGTTACCATGGATGTTGCTAAGGCAATCGCAGAAATCAAAGCCGGTAAGATTGAATATCGTTTGGATAAAACCAACATTATTCACTGCCCTGTCGGCAAAGTTTCCTTTGGTAAAGAAAAGCTTGCCGAGAACTTCAACACTTTGATGGGTGCAATCATCAAAGCGAAGCCTGCCGCCGCGAAAGGCCAATATGTAAGAAGCTGCACTGTTGCTTCTACCATGGGCCCCGGCGTTAAGATCAATCAGGCTAAATTTATGTAAAAATGCTTGACAATGGTATCGCGATGTGATATTATTGTTTAGCAAAATAAATGCTTCGCAGACAGCTGGTGTCAATTTATTGACTTAATATCCCGCCGAGGAGTGCTTTTTATCTTAGGATATCTATGCTCCCAAGCCGGTTTGCGTGTTTGGGAGCATTTTTTTGAAATTCTTACGGAGGTAATTCGATTCATGGCAAATGAGAAAATCATTGCGCAGAAACAGGCTGTCGTTGCTGAACTGAAAGAAAAGCTTCAAAACGCTGTTACCGGTGTACTTGTTGATTACAGCGGCATCAACGTTGCAGATGATACTGAACTTCGCGGCAAGCTAAGAGAAGCCGGTGTTGATTACAGCGTTGTTAAAAACACCCTTACTCGTTTTGCTGCTAAGGAAGTCGGCTTGGAAGAGCTTTCTGATGTTTTGAACGGCAATACCGCGCTGGCCATCTCTAATGATGATGTTGTCGCTCCTGCTAAAGTTTTGTATGACTTCGGCAAGACCCACGATTATTTCACCATTAAGGGCGGCTTTGTTGAAGGTAAAGTTGTTTCTGTTGCAGAAATTGAAAAATTGGCAACCATGCCCAGCAAAGAAGGTTTGCTTTGCATGTTGCTCTATGCCCTCAACGGAAATGTTTCCGGTTTGGCACGTGCTTTGCAGGCAGTTGTTGATCAAAAAAATGAAGCAACCCCTGCGTAATTATTAAAATTTAATTTTATTTGGAGGATTAAAGAAATGGCTGATATTAAGAATATCGTTGAAGAAATCAAAACCCTGAGTGTTATGGAACTGGCTGATCTGGTTCACGCTATCGAAGAAGAATTTGGTGTTTCCGCTGCTGCTCCTGTTGCAGTTGCTGCTGCTCCCGGCGCCGGCGCTGCCGCTGCTGAAGAGAAGACCGAGTTTGATGTTGTTCTGACCGATGCAGGCGCATCCAAGATCAATGTTATCAAGGTTGTTAAGGAAATCACCGGTTTGGGCCTGAAGGAAGCTAAGGAATTGGTTGACAACGCTCCCAAGGCTATCAAAGAAGGCGCTTCCAAGGATGAAGCTGAAGAGATTAAGAATAAGCTGACCGAAGCCGGCGCTTCTGTTGAGCTGAAGTAATTTCGTTTTATTAAATCCCGGTCGGCAATGCCGATCGGGATTTTTTTAGGAGTTTGTTATGAGTTTTTCTCCGATAAACAAAATGGGACTTGCTCCAATGGCAGGACCGGGGGATAGTGCATTTCGGCGTATTTGCAAAGAATTTGGTGCGGATTATACCGTTTCTGAAATGATCAGCGCAAAGGCACTGCGTTTTGGCGCGGAAAAGACAGAGGCATTGGCAAGATACACCGAAGAGGAAGCCCCGATTCTGATTCAATTATTCGGACACGATCCCGACGCAATGGAATTAGCGGCGGCTTTTATTTTTGAACAGTATCATCCCGCGGGTATTGATCTTAATATGGGGTGTCCTGCACCTAAAATATTCAATAACGGAGACGGAAGCGCACTTCTTGCTGAACCTGTATTGGCTGCCGAACTTGTACGTGCCGCAATTCGCGGTTGCAAGTGTCCTGTAAGCGTAAAAATGCGGATTGGTATTGATGCTCCCGATCCCAATATCGGTGATTTTGCCAAACGTCTGCAAGATGCCGGCGCATCGTTTATTACCGTTCACGGAAGAACAAGAGAGCAGTTTTATTCCGGAAAAGCAGATTATTCAATGATTTGTAAGGTTAAAGAATCCGTTTCGATTCCTGTGATTGCCAATGGAGATGTGGTTGATGCTGTATCTGCCAAGCGTATTATTGAAGAAACCGGTGCGGATGGAATTGCATTGGCGCGTGGCGCTTTGGGTGCACCCTATATATTTTCTCAAATCAAAGACGGTCTTAATGGAAAAGAAGTGTATCCTTTATCATTGGAAGAGCGATTTGAGATATGCTTGAAGCATTTAAATTATGCAATTGAAGATAAAGGGGAAGAGCGAGCGTGTGTTGAATTTCGAAAGCATATGCTTTGGTATCTGAAAGGTATTGTCGGTGCCGCTCAATATAAATTGGAAGCCGGAAAAATCAGCACGCTTTCTGACTGCATTACTTTGATTGATCGCATTTTAAACAAAAAAAAATAAACCGCTTTTGCGAATGCAAAAGCGGTTTATTTATATTAAATTACTTTTTAATGCAACGAACACGAAGCACACCATCGACAGAAGAAAGCGTATCAATAACGCGATCGGCGATATCGGTATCACAATCAATCATAGTGTATGCATATTCGCCCTTAGATTTATTGATCAGGTTTTCGATGTTTACGCCAACAGCGGAAACAATGGTCGAAAGAGCGGAAAGCATATTGGGGATGTTGCGATGGCAGATGCAGATGCGCAATGCAGAAGCAAAAGGCGTGGAAACTGCAGGATAGTTTACAGAGTTTGTAATATTACCGTTTTCCAAATAGTCGCGCAATTCCTTGACAGCCATAACTGCACAGTTATCTTCGCTTTCGGGAGTGGAAGCGCCAAGATGGGGGATAGGAATAGCATTTTTCATCTTCAATGTATTGGCATTGGGGAAATCGGTGACATATTTTGCAACTTTTCCGCTTTCCAACGCTTCTGCCATATCTTCGTCGCAAACCAGATCGGCACGAGAAAGATTCAAAATGCGAACGCCATCCTTCATAGTCGCAATCGTTTCTTTGTTGATGCTATGTTTGGTTTCGGGGGTTAAAGGTGCATGCAAGCAAATGTAATCACATTCGGAATAGATCTCATTGATATCTGCAGCCTTTTGCACATGATGGTTTAGATTCCATGCGGATTGAAGAGAAATATAGGGGTCATATCCATATACTTTCATACCGAGATGTTGGGCTGCGTTCGCAACCAAAACACCGATGGCACCCAAACCGATGATTCCAAGCTTTTTGCCCATAATTTCGGGACCGACAAATTGAGATTTACCTTTTTCAACCTGCTTTGCCACATCGTCGCCGGTTATGGTTTTTGCCCATTCAATTCCACCGACAACATCTCTCGAAGCGAGAAGCAGAGCGGTGATAGCAAGTTCCTTAACAGCATTTGCATTTGCACCGGGAGTATTGAAGACAACGATACCCTTTTCTGCGCAAGCGTCCAAGGGAATGTTGTTTACACCGGCACCTGCGCGGGCAATGCCCAGCAGGGAAGCGGGGAAATCCATTTCATGCAGAGAAGCGCTGCGCACCAAGATACCGTCGGGGGTATCGCAAGTGTCGCAGATTTCATACTTGCCGTCAAATCCGTCTAAACCGATTTTTGCAATTTTGTTTAAAGTTTGGATAATCATAATTACTTGTTTTCCTCTTCGAATTTCTTCATAAAGTTGACCAATGCTTCAACACCTTCATAGGGCATCGCATTATAGATGCTGGCGCGCATGCCACCAACTGAACGGTGACCTTTGATATTAACAAAGCCGTTGTTGGTACATTCAGCGATAAACTTTTTATCGAGCTCATCGTTGCCGGTAACAAAGGGAACGTTCATCAAAGAACGAGATTCGCCCATAACGGTGGGGTGGAACATTGCGGATTGATCCAAGAAGTCATAAAGGAGTTTTGCCTTACGCTTGTTTTGTTCCTCGAGAACTTTGATGCCGCCAAGGCTTTCAATCCATTCCAACACCAACTTTAAAATATAGATGGCATATGTGGGCGGAGTGTTGAACATAGAGCCATTTTCAGAATGGGTTGAGTATTTAAACATGGTCGGAGTGATTTCTTGAGCCTCTCCAATCAGATCTTTGCGAATGATAACAACGGTCAATCCTGCAGGGCCCATATTTTTTTGCGCGCCGGCATAAATCATACCGAATTTAGATACATCGATCTCTTCGCTTAAAATGGAAGAAGACATATCGGCAACCAAGGGTACATTGCCGGTTTCGGGCAGTTTATAGTATTTAGTTCCGTAAATGGTATTATTATAGCAGATATGGAAGTAATCTGCATCCTTATCAAAATCGTCGCTGTTTAATTCGGGAATATAGGAGAAGGTTTTATCTTCGCTGGAAGCAACTGCTCTGCATTCGCCGTAACGGCAACCTTCTTTATAGGCTTTTTTCGCCCATTGACCGGTAATAACATAGTCTGCCTTACCATTCTTTGTCATTAAGTTTAAAGGGATCATCGCAAATTGGCTGGAAGCACCGCCTTGCAAGAAAAGAACCTCATAATTTTCGGGAATGGAAAGAACTTTGCGAAGAAGACTTTCCGCAGATTCAATGATGGCACCATACTCTTTGGAACGATGGCTCATTTCCATAACAGACTGACCGGAAGTACCATATTCTGTCATCTCTTTTGCGGCCTTTTCAAGCACTTCCAGCGGAAGCATGGAGGGACCGGCGGAAAAATTATAAACTCTCATTTAAATCTCACCTTTCTTGAGTTGTTATATAAATACTATTATAGTTCTTAAATATATGATTGTCAACTTAAAAAACATTGAAAATATGTGTTTTTATGATTGATTTTGTTTCCAAATTTATTGTCAATTTATCTTTTATGTGTTATAATTTTTTATAAGAGCAAAATTTTTAAAGGAAGAGTATATTTTTTACATAAGGAGTTAGAAAAAATGAAGTTGTCGAAGGTAAAGGAATTGCTGGATGCGGAGGTTCTCTGTTGCGAAGAAGGGTTGGAGGAAGAAGCAAAGAATGCTTGTGGGTCCGATATGATGAGTGATGTTCTGGCGTTTGTTAAGGATCAGAGCATTTTGCTGACCGGCCTTGTGAATCCGCAGACTGTGCGAACTGCGCAGATGATGGATATTAAGTACATTGTTTTCGTTCGTGGAAAGCGTCCGGATGAATCGGTGATCTCCTTGGCGAAGGAGAATGGAATTATGGTTATGGCGACCAACTATCGCTTATATACTGCCTGTGGTTTGCTCTATGCAAACGGATTATATAGTGAAGGAATTGATAAAGTATAATGGGACCGATTATTTTAACATATCATGTGGACGGAGAGGATTTTGCCAACGCCGGCGAAGCTTCGTCTGCTACTAAAAAAACTTTAAAACAGCTTGGTTTTTCTCCTGATGTCATTCGGAAAGTTTCTATTGCTATGTATGAAGCCGAAATCAATATGGTGATCCACGCGGAGGGCGGGGAGGCTACTGTTGAGATTTCGCAGGATTTAATTCGTATCGTTTTGGCAGACCGCGGTCCGGGTATAAAAGACATCGACCTGGCTATGCGAGAAGGATATTCGACCGCGCCGGAGGAGGTTCGCAATCTCGGATTTGGTGCCGGTATGGGTTTACCTAATATTAAGAAATATTCCGATGATTTGAAGATTGACTCCATCCCCGGCGTGGGAACAACATTGACCATTCTTATCAATATTTAACGAGGTGAAAAAATGGATTATTTCCATTCAGTTACATTGGATGCTGATCGTTGTAAGGGATGCATAACTTGCGTTAAGCGTTGCCCGACGGAAGCGATACGCGTTAAAAACGGCAAAGCTACAATTATCAAGGAACGTTGCATTGATTGCGGTGAGTGTATACGTGTTTGCCCTCACCATGCGAAAAAAGCGGTTTTTGATCGATTAGAGCAATTGGACCAATATGAATATAAAGTTGCTTTGCCTGCGCCTGCTTTGTTTGGACAGTTTAATAATCTTGAAAATGTAGATTTTGTATTAAATGGTTTATTGGACATTGGTTTTGATGATATTTTTGAAGTGGCGCGTGCCGCAGAATTAGTTTCTGAATGTACGCGAAAACGATTAGAAGAGCCGAATTGTCCGAAACCCTTGATTTCTTCTGCATGTCCTGCGATTGTTCGTCTGATTCGTGTTCGCTTTCCGGAATTAATTTCCCAACTTTTGATGGTTCGCGCTCCGGTCGAGATTGCTGCGGGAATTGCCCGTCGAGAGGCAATGAAAAAAACAGGTCTTCCTTCCGAAAAAATCGGTGTTTTCTTTATCTCGCCCTGCCCCGCAAAGGTGACAGCGGTGCGCCAACCGTTAGGTACGAATATCTCCGGGATTGATGGCGTTTTAGCGATTTCCGATGTGTATAAACCGTTACTGAATGCTATGAACAAAATTGAGCAACCCAAATCACTTTCTGAGTGTGGATTGACCGGAATTTCTTGGGCTTATACCGGCGGTGAAGCGACCTCTTTGCTTCGTAACCGCTATCTTGCGGCCGACGGAATGGAGAATGTGATTAAGATCCTTGAAGAAATTGAAGACAATAAACTAATGGACCTTGATTTCATCGAATTAGGTGCTTGCAACGCAGGATGTGTCGGCGGCTGCTTGAATATTGAAAACCCTTATATTGCGCTGACAAGGATTCGTCAAGTGCGAAAATATATGCCTGTTTCAAATAATCGGATAAAAGATTTTTCCCTTCCGGATGATGCTTATCTTTGCAACAAACAAATTGAATATGATCCCGTGTTGCAATTAGATACAGATTTGGGGCGTGCATTTCAAAAAATGCAAGAGATTCAAAAACTTGAAAAGCAACTTCCCGGCATCGATTGCGCCGCTTGCGGTGCACCGTCTTGCCATACTTTCGCCGTAGACGTTATCAACGGAAGTGCGCAAAAATCGGATTGTTTGATTCTTTTGAAAAATCAGATGAAGGATAATGAAGAATAATGAATGTTCATGAACTTGCTTTGGCATGTGGATTTACATATTTTAACGGAGAAAATTTGCAAGCATCTAAGGTTGAAGGTGCATATTGCTGCGATCTGCTTTCTTGGGTAATCGGAAGAGCGGAGGAAACGGATGCATTGGTAACTGTGATGTCTAATCCCAATGTTGTTGCTGTTGCAGTTATGGCGGAGCTTCCTTGCGTCGTTTTTAGTGAAGGTGTCCGTCCGGATGAGAAGGCCCTTTTGAAAGCGCGGGAAAATGATGTTATCTTGCTTTCTTCGCAGAAGACAAGTTATGAAACCGCAGTTGCGATCTATAATGCCTTAAAATAATGAATATAAAGTATGATTTACATATTCATTCTGCGTTATCTCCTTGCGGTGATGCAGATATGACCCCGAATAATATCGTGAATATGGCGTTGATTTGCGGCTTGGATATGATCGCTGTTGCTGATCACAATACTGCGGGAAATGTTGATGCAGTTATAAAGGTTGGCGAAGAAGTCGGCATCGTTGTTGTTCCGGCAATGGAGTTGGAAACGGCGGAAGAAATTCACGTTTTGTGTTTGTTTTCAAACTTAAACGATGTTTTGCGCTTTGAGAATGAGGTGGTGCGACCGGCACTACCTCCGATTTCCAACAAAAAAGAGATTTTCGGCGAACAGTTATTGATGGATGAAAAGGATCAAATTGTTGGAGAAGATCCCAGATATTTGCTCAATGCCACGTCCATCTCATTAGATGGTTTGCCGGACTTGTTGGAGCAATATAATGGCGTCGCTGTCCCTGCTCATATTGACAAAGAAACCAAAAGTTTGGTTGGTAACTTTGGTATGGTAGGAGAATATATGGGTTTTAAGGCTTTTGAACTGTCTCGCAGAGTGCAGGAAGGATTTATTGAAGGCACACCGGGGCTTGGATCCAGACCTTATATCTTCATTCATGACTCGGATGCCCATTATTTGCAGGATATTGGAGAACACTCCAATGAAAATGTACTAAATCTTCCGGAGAAAACAGCGTCTTCTTTGGTTAATTATTTAAAATCTTAAAAAATAGGCAGTTATTTTAAAATTAATGTAGAAATTTGATTAATAATGTGATATAATTCATATGTTTGCGAAATAGTAAATTACTGCTACGCAGTCACATACATAAGGAGGATAAAAAATGAGCAACAAGTGTCCCGTTCCCTTTAAGGGAACAAAAGAGCAAGAGCAGATGTTGCAAGCGGTTATCGCAAAGCATAAGGATCAAGACGGTCCTTTGATGCCCGTTTTGCAAGAGGCTCAGGAAATCTATGGCTATCTGCCCATCGAAGTGCAAAAAATGATTTCAGAAGGGTTGGATATTCCTTTGGAGCATATCTATGGTGTTGTGACCTTTTACGCCCAGTTCTCTTTGGCACCCAAGGGAAAATATAAGATCGGTGTCTGCATGGGTACCGCTTGCTATGTTAAGGGTTCCGGTGATATTCTGAACAAGATTAAGGAAATCATCGGCATTGAGGTTGGCGAGTGTACTGCTGACGGTAAGTTCTCTCTTGAAGCTACCCGCTGCATCGGTGCATGCGGTCTGGCCCCGGTTTTGACCATCAATGAAGAAGTTTATGGTCGTTTGGTTGTTGGTGATATTCCTGAAATTTTGAAAAAATATATGGACTAAGCATCCATGAAGGAATTATCACTTAATATTCTTGATATTACGCATAATTCGATCAAAGCCAAGGCGGAACAAATTGAAATCTCGATTTTTGAACGGCAATCTGCGAATCTGATCGAAATAATGATTCGGGATGACGGTTGCGGGATGGATGAAGAATTTCTTCGCGGTGTAACCGATCCGTTTGTTACAACGAGAACAACGCGAAAAGTCGGATTGGGAATCCCATTATTTAAGCAAAGCGCAGAAGATGCAGGCGGATCCTTTTCCATTTCGTCTAAAATAGGCGAGGGGACAGAGATTTACGCATCCTTTCGGATCGATCACCTGGACCGTATGCCGATTGGTGATATGAGCAGTACAATGGTTAGTTTGATCCAAGCCAATGACCATATTCGTTTTATATATACTCACAAAACGGATGTTGGTGAATTTGTTTTGAATACGGATGACCTTCACGCTCAACTGGGTGATGTTCCGCTTTCCGAACCGATGGTTTTAAATTGGATTGAAGAATATATCAATGAGAATTTGGAAGACATTCAAGGAGGAAAAATATAAATGAAATCTTTAGCTGAATTGCAAGCGATTAAAGAAAGAATGCAGAACAATGTTATGTTGCGTTCCAACGATGGGGAAGAAACCATTCGCGTCGTTGTCGGTATGGCAACCTGCGGCATTGCTGCCGGCGCTCGACCGGTATTAAATGCCTTTTTGAAAGAGATCGAAGATCGTCGTCTGAGCAATGTGGTATGCACGCAGACCGGCTGTATCGGCATTTGCCGCTACGAGCCTGTTGTTGAGATCACTACTCCCGACGGTGTGAAGACCACCTATGTTAAGATGGATGAAGACAAGGTGGCTAAGGTGGTAACCGAGCATATCGTCAACAATAAGATTGTTCAGGAATTTACCATCGCTGCATACGAAGAATAAGGGGGATTTTGAAAATGATTAGAAACCATATTTTGATCTGCGGCGGTACCGGATGTACTTCTTCCGGCGCTTTGAACGTGATGGATGCCCTGAATACAGAGTTGGAAAAGTACAACCTGCAAGATGAAGTCAAAGTCGTTATGACCGGTTGCTTCGGTCTTTGCGCTTTGGGTCCCATTATGATTGTCTATCCCGAAGGCTCCTTTTATAGCCGCGTTGATGCAGAAGCAATTCCTGAAATCGTTTCTGAACATATCGTTAAAGGTCGTATTGTAAAGAAATATCTTTACAGTGAAGTTGCAGAAATGGAAGAAAAGGGTGTTCACGCTTCTTTGAACGATACCAAGTTCTATAAGAAACAAAAGCGTGTTGCTCTGCGCAACTGCGGTGTCATCAACCCTGAGATGATCGATGAATATATTGCTTATGACGGTTATCAAGCGTTGGGTAAGGTTCTTACCGAAATGACTCCTGCTGAGGTTATTCAAACCATCAAAGATTCCGGTCTGCGCGGTCGTGGCGGCGGCGGATTCCCCACCGGCTTGAAATGGGATCTTGCTTCCCGCACTGTTGCAGATGTGAAGTATGTTTGTTGTAATGCAGACGAAGGTGACCCGGGTGCATTTATGGATCGCTCCATTTTGGAAGGTGATCCCCACGCGGTCATTGAAGCGATGGCAATTGCTGCTTATGCAGTGGGTGCTTGCAAGGGCTTTGTCTACATCCGTGCGGAGTATCCTATCGCGGTTAATCGTTTGCAGATTGCAATCAATCAGGCTCGCGAGTATGGTTTGCTTGGTAACAACATCTTTGGCACCGACTTTAATTTCGATATGGAAATTCGTTTGGGCGCCGGTGCGTTCGTTTGCGGTGAAGAAACCGCTTTGATGACCTCTATCGAAGGTAATCGCGGTGAGCCTCGTCCTCGTCCGCCGTTCCCCTCTGAAAAGGGTATTTTCCAGATCCCCACAATGAACTGCAACGTTGAAACCTATGCCAACATCGCTCAGATCATTCTGAACGGTGCTGAGTGGTTTGCTTCGATGGGTACCGAAAAATCCAAGGGCACCAAAGTTTTCGCTTTGGGCGGTAAGATCACAAACACCGGCTTGGTTGAGATCCCCATGGGTACTACTCTGCGTGAAGTTATTGAGGATATCGGTGGTGGTATTCCCAACGGTAAGAAGTTTAAGGCGGCTCAGACCGGCGGTCCTTCCGGCGGTTGTATTCCCGCTTCCTTGATCGATACACCGATTGACTATGATAACTTGGTTGCTATCGGTTCTATGATGGGTTCCGGTGGTTTGATTGTTATGGATGAAGACAACTGTATGGTTGATATTGCCAAGTTCTTCTTGGAGTTTACTGTTGATGAATCCTGTGGTAAATGTACTCCTTGCCGTATCGGTACCAAGAGAATGCTCGAATATCTCGAGAAGATCACCTCCGGCAAGGCAACCATGAAGGATATTGATGATTTGGAACAGCTTTGCTATTACATTAAAGCAAACGCTCTTTGCGGCTTGGGTCAAACCGCTCCCAACCCTGTTCTTTCCACCTTGCGTTATTTCCGCGATGAATATGAGGCACACGTTATTGAGAAGCGTTGCCCCGCCGGTGTATGTAAGGATTTGATGCGTTATGAGATTACCGATGCATGTA
The DNA here is from genome assembly GCA_937881855.1 of uncultured Clostridia bacterium. GTDB lineage: Bacteria > Bacillota > Clostridia > Oscillospirales > QAKW01 > QAKW01. Next base: position 87,554 of record CALGEL010000059.1, read on the forward strand.
AGGGTTGTACTCTTTGCGCACGTCAATGCCCTGTCAATGCGATTGAAGGTGCTGTAAAGAACCTGCATGTCATTGATCAAGATAAGTGCATTAAGTGCGGCGTTTGCATCAGCAAGTGTAAGTTTGGCGCTATCATCAAGAAGTAAAGGGAGGTAGAAAATTAAATGATTAACTTAAAAATCAATGGAACTCCAATCAGCGTACCTGCCGGTACAACGATTTTGGAAGCTGCCAGAATGAATAATATTGATATTCCCACTCTGTGCTTTTTGAAAGAAATCAATGCGATCGGTGCTTGCCGTATCTGCGTTGTTGAGAACAGAGTAAACGGTATGGGTCGCTTGGTGGCGGCTTGCGTATTCCCTGTGGCTGAGGGAATGGATGTGTACACCCATAGCCCCATGGTTCACAAAGCAAGAAAACAAACTTTGGAATTGATTCTTTCCGACCACGATAAGAAGTGTCTTTCCTGTGTCCGCTCCGGTACCTGCGAATTGCAACGCCTTTGCAACGAATATGGCGTGGATAAAGAGGATGCATTCAACGGCGATGTCAACACCTTCGCCATTGATGATTCTGCTATTCATATGGTTCGCGATAATAATAAATGTATCCTTTGTCGTCGTTGCGTTGCTGTCTGCGAAAAGTGGCAGGGTGTTTCGGTGATCGGTGCAAATGAGCGCGGCTTTGCCACTCACATCGGTTCCGCTTTCGACGATGGCTTGGGTCTGACCTCTTGCGTATCCTGCGGTCAGTGTATCGTTGCATGTCCCACAGGCGCTTTGGCCGAAAAGGATGATACCGATAAGATTTGGGAAGCCCTGGCAGATCCTACCAAGCATGTTGTTGTTCAGGTTGCTCCTTCCATTCGTGTAACCTTGGGTGAAGCATTTGATATGCCTGTCGGCACCAATGTGGAAGGCAAGATGGTAACTGCTCTGAAGAAACTGGGCTTTGACAAGGTATTTGATACCGATGTTACCGCTGACCTTACCATTATGGAAGAGTCCAACGAATTGATCGAGCGTGTTCAGAACGGCGGAGTTCTGCCGATGATCACTTCTTGTTCTCCCGGTTGGATTAAGTATTGCGAACATTATTTCCCTGAAATGATTCCCAATCTTTCTTCCTGCAAATCTCCTCAGCAGATGTTTGGCGCTGTCATTAAGACCTACTATGCTGAAAAGAATAATATCGACCCTAAGGATATCGTTAGCGTATCTGTTATGCCCTGTACTGCCAAGAAATTTGAAGTCGGTCGTGACGATCAAAGCGCCGCAGGTATTCCCGATGTTGATATTTCCATCACAACCCGTGAATTGGCCAGAATGATCAAGAGAGCAGGTATCTTCTTTACTAAATTGGAAGACAGCGAATTTGATCATCCTCTGGGTGTTGGTTCCGGCGCCGGTTTGATCTTCGGTGCTACCGGCGGTGTTATGGAAGCCGCATTGCGTACCGCAGTTGAGAAGTTGACCGGTGAAGAACTCGGCAAATTGGAGTTTGCTGATGTCCGCGGTACCGCAGGTATTAAGGAAGCCGCTTATAAGGTTGGCGATCTTGAAATTAAGGTTGCGGTCTGCTCCGGTTTGGCAAATGCTAAGGAACTGCTCAAGAAGGTTCAGTCCGGCGAAGCGGATTATACCTTTATTGAGATTATGGGTTGTCCCGGTGGCTGTGTCAACGGTGGTGGTCAGCCTTATCAACCCGCCTCGGTTCGCAATTATGAGGATCTTCGCGCTCTGCGTGCAAAAGCTCTTTATGATACCGATGCTGCTATGACTCTTAGAAAGTCTCACGAGAACCCTGTTGTTAAGGAGCTGTATGATTCTTACTTTGGTCAGCCCGGCAGTCATAAGGCGCACGAGGTTCTGCATACTTCCTATGTGAAGAGAAATCGTTTTGGTGATCAATAATTTTTTAAAATAAGGAGTCCATTCGGACTCCTTATTTTTTACATTTTTTTAACTATTTTTATATTCACAAATGGATAATTATAGTGTATAATTAAATTATCGTATTTTTAATGGAGGTTTTACCATGGGTAAAGGAAAAAGAGTGCGCGAAAGCCGCGCGGCGGAAAAAGAAGCTTTGAAGCTGGCTGCTATTCAAAAAGCAAAAAAAGATAAGGTTAAGAAAATTGCAATTATTGTTTGCTCTCTTGCCATTGTTGTCGCATTGCTTGCAGGTACATTGACACATTCAATTACCTCTGCGGTTAAAAGCAGCGGAAATGCCATGAGAACAACATCGGTTCTTGAAACTGATAATTTCAAAATTGATGCGGCGATGATGTCGTATTATTTCAATTATAATTATAATTCCACTGTTGGAAACAATCAAGAGACATATAAATCGTTAGGACTCGATATATCCAAGTCTTTGAAAAAACAGGCATGTTCTTTCTTGGAAGATGGCGGTACATGGTTTGATTATTTCCTTGATTCCGCTTTATCTACTGCGAAAAGTGATATTTATTTAGCTGAGAAAGCCAAGAAAGATGGCATTGAATTGTTAGAGACCGATAAGGATAGCATTCAGTCTGTGATCGATGAATATTATGATTATGCCGAAGAGAATAACATTAAAAAAGACAATGTATTTTCTTTGATTTTTGGGCAGGGTGTTAAGGAAGGAGATGTTCGTAATTGTCTCGAATTATCAACGCTCGCTTCGAATTTTATTCGAAAATGGCAAGATTCCTTGGAATACTCGGACGATGACTATGATAAATTCTATGAGGAAAACATCGACGATTATAAAATGGTAGATTATCTTAGCTATACCATTACCGCCAGCGACACAGAGGATGAAGACACTTTTGCCGCTGCCAAAGAAAAAGCGGAAGATTTAGCGGGCGTTGCCGGAGAACAAGCCTTTAAGGATTTTGTTGAGGCGGAATATCGCAAAAATAACGGAATTACCGATAAGTTTTCTAAAGAAGACCAAGACAAGGGTGCAAAAGAAGCACTGGATAAATTGCCCACAACGGGAGCAACCAAAGCAATTATTGGTGACACCGATATTTCAAAGTGGTTCTTTGAGAATGCCGAAAAAGGCGATACCTATATTGACGATGATGAGAGCGGTTCATATACCGTTTATTATTGCACCGCCGAGCCATATCGTAATGAGGATATTTCCAGAACAATTCGTCAGATCATTCTTGCGGAATCCAGCTATGGCGCAGATGAAGTCGAAAAGCAGGCAATTGCATTGCAGGCTGAAATGAAAGAAAAGGGTCTTACCGAAGAAACCTTCGAAACTTATGCCGCCAAATATAGCGATGATACCAATACTTCCCAAATTGGCGGTCTTTGCGAGAATTACAGCGAAAACCATTTTGTAACCGATGTCTCCGATTGGGCATTTAATGAGTCGCGGAAAGTCGGCGATTTCGATGCTGTGAAATATGATGGCGGATATGCATTGTGTTATTATGTCGGCGAAGGACTTCCCGGCTGGAAGGCAGACTGCAAAGCAGATATGATTAATGAAGATTATGAAAAAGCCTACGAAGAATGGGAAAAAGATATAAAGCTTACCATTAACGAGGTGGGATACAACAAGATTTCTCTTCTGTAATTAATTATTAAATAAAAATGGAGCAATTCTTTTGAATTGCTCCATTTTATTATTTCTTAAAGATCTTTTTCCAAGGAATGATATAACTGATAAAATATAGGGGGATCGCCAAAACGACGGCACCAAAAACGTCTAAAATCGAATGTTGCTTTACAAAAACAGTGGATAAACAAATCGAGATGGTTAGCAATGTGACTCCGAAAAGAAGCCAGGGATGTTTCTTGCACCAATCGTTTTTTGCCAACGCAATATTCATCGCGATAGAGTTTAAACAGTGGATGCTTGGAAAGACATTAAAATATGTGTCGGCACTTTGCAAAAGCTTCAACGAATCAATCAAAATGTTTGTTCTGCCAAGCGTTTCGTAGTCGGCGCGCAGTAATTGATAGTTGGGGAAGATCATATAAATGATTAAACAAGTTGTCATTCCAACATATAAGAATGTACACAGGCGGAGAAAATCAGAACGATTATTGAAAAATAAAAAAACATAGCCCACTGCGATATATGCAAACCAAAGAAAATAGGGAATGACAAACCATTCGCAAAAAGGAATGAGAGCATCTAAAGTGCTGTTCATTTCAAATGTAACCGTTCTTGTTGGACTATATACATTCAGCCAACCAAACCAGGGCATATAGATAAGAAAGTAGATCAGCATGACGGCATGCCAGTATTTTTTAAAAAACTTGTTCATTGTTTATTATACCTAATTAAATTTATAAAATTTTCTGACGACTCGGTATCCAAAGACAGAAATTTTGCGAATAAATTTATTTTTATATGCGAAGAAACCGGCCAAAGAACGATAACGCAAATGATTGTATACAAAGGGGAATTGTTCTTTTAAATCCTTCCAGTAGTTCATCAGTTTTTCGATTGCTTCATCGGAACCGTCTAATGTAAGTAAAAGGGTTGCAATAGTCACCATTACGCTGGAATAACTTTGCATAAACTCAAAGAGCTTTTTGCTCTTCTTTTTAATTTCTGCCAGATCGTGCGTCTGCAACAAAAGTTTGCTGATTAAAATTTGTTGATCAACCCGCTTGATCATAACAGCTTCGTTGACCGATTGATCGGAGCGTCCGATATAATAACGATAAAAGTCCTCATCGGTATAGTACATTGACCTTACATAAGGTAAGGGGGTATACAGAAACACATTATCGACATAAAATGTGTGGAGCGGAATTTGCAGATTGCTTTTGCGAACCAGATCTGTGCGATAAAAAACAGAATGCATAATCATATAGCGGGTAATATCAAAGGGTCCGCATTCGTCCCATGTGAATTGCTTATGGATGGGGAAGATGCGATGATAATGTATTGTATGCGTACTGTTGTCGCGCTCGTGCTCGTAAACATAATTACAGATGATTAAATCAATTAGGTTTTGATTATTATAGCACGATTCAATCAAGTCGAGAATATTCAGTAAAGAATTTTTATCGGCCCAATCGTCGGAATCAACCACCTTATAATAAAGTCCGCTTGCGGCGTTTAATCCGGCCATAATTCCGGACCCATGGCCTCCGTTTTCTTTATGAATTACTTGAACAATGCTTGGATATTTTTCGGCATACTCATTGGCAATTTCGGCGGTTTTATCAGAGGATCCGTCGTTTACTATGATGATTTCAACCCGTTCACCGCCCACCAATAGTGAGTCAATACAGCGATGCATATAACTCTCGCTGTTGTAGCAAGGAACTGCAAATGAAATAAGCTTCATATTTGGACTCCTTTTGTTTTGATATCCTATGTATTTTATCATATTTTTATATATAAATCAAGTTCTTGAAAAGAGTTTGGTCATCAAGTTGTCTTTTAAATGTTCGGTCGCTTTGAAATCAGTCCCAATCGCATATTCCTGCTCAATTTGCATATGGATAGTTCTGGCTTTTTTGAGTTTATCCGTTGCAAGATTTAAAATTTCTTTTTGAAGTCTTTTAATAAAAGTGAATTTATTTTTGTTTGAGTTTAGGATGGATCTATCAAGCATATTTTGAAGATTAATTTTTTTGATTACTTGTTCTTCGTCTATGGGAAAATCAAAATATCCGTCTTTTGATATAATTGAAAGGTCGGCTTGCGGGATGATGATATGGTGCAATGTTTCTTTGCCGAGCAGCGGGTGATAGGAATTGATATGGTCAATCCCGCGTTTTGAAAGTTGCCGCTCAATATAGTTTAAAAATGGAGCCGCGATCATCCAGCGGTCTTCAAGGAGAATGATGTTTTTTCCAAGCATATGAATAGTTTCTGATAATGTATGCATCCCATCGGGTGAGATCGCAGATAAAAATCGTTTTAAAATTTTGGCGCGACGGTTTTGGTTTTCCCATAACGCATTTTGCATCATTATTTTGTTTCCGATTTTTTGCATTTTTTCAAAATCAAGCTGTTTATATAGCGGAGCAAAGCATCCGGCGTGAATGTCTGCTGCACTTTTGAGAAGATGATAGCACGCTTGATATAAATTACTTTTTTGATCGCAAAGTTCGATAATTTTTTTATCATTTAACTTATTGGGATCCCAACCTTCGCCCAAATCAATGATGTTCCCGCCGACTCCCGGGTATTTAGGCTCAAAACTATGGGGGTTCGTGGCATCAATAATGACGGAATTTTGCTTGGGTAATATAACGCCATCCAAACTATTCGGATCTCCGGAACAGTAGATAAGTTCGGCGTCGGATACTTGATTGGCGATTGTAGTCATAAGTGTACTTTTGCCGCATCCGGGGCCACCCTTTATGTAGTAGATATGGCTTCTTTTTTCGTTTAAAATTGTATCAAAAAAGGAGATAAAACCTTCGCCGCTATTGGCGGCGCAATATGTCTTGAATTTCATATAATCACCTCCGTTTATTTTATGTCACATTCGATTCTTGGTTCGCATAAGAATTCGCGAAGATGGAAATAATGTTGATGAATGAAAAACAGCGGAGGTTCAAATGGTCAATAAAGTTGTAATTAGCGGTGTAGACACATCGAAATTGCCGATCTTGTCAAACAATGAAAAAAACGAACTTTTAAAAAGAATTAAAGAAGGCGACCGAAAAGCAAAGGATCAGTTTGTGGAAGGAAATCTTCGTTTGGTTCTTTCCATTGTTCAGCGTTTTGCGGGTCGTGGAGAATGTATGGATGATTTATTTCAGGTCGGTTGTATTGGATTAATAAAAAGCATTGATAATTTTGACCTTAGTCTGGGATTACGATTCAGTACCTATGGCGTTCCAATGATCTTAGGGGAGATCCGAAGATATTTGCGTGATAATAATATGGTTCGTGTGTCCCGTGCAACACGCGACCTTGCCTATCGGGCGTTGACAGCGAAGGAACAATTATCAAATGAAAAGAACCGCGAACCAACGATTGCGGAGATTGCCGAACGATTGGAGACAAGAAAAGAAGACGTTGTTATGGCATTAGAGGCTATTGTCGACCCAATTTCTCTTTTTGAACCGGTCTATTCGGATGGAAACGATGCGTTATATGTAATGGATCAAGTGAGCGACGGACGCGGCGGTGAAGATTGGCTGGATGAATTGCTGATAAAAGATGCGATTAACAATCTACCGGCGAGAGAGCGAAATATCATCGAACTTCGTTTTCTGGAGGGAAAGACCCAAATGGAGGTGGCAGAAGAAGTGGGGATTTCGCAAGCTCAGGTATCTCGGTTGGAAAAAGGAGCGATGGAACGGATAAAGGGGCAGCTGTAACGGCTATCCCTTTTTTTCATAGTCTATAACATAGAGTAGGGGGCGAAGGTATGCTATTGAAGGTTTTGGATGAAAATAAAGTGAAAATTCTAATCGAAGATCAAGACATTGAATTCTATGACCTTCCGTTTGAAAAAATTAATTATGATGATCGCTATTCGCGCGCATTTATTATGGAGTTGCTGCAAAGAACATATGAAGAGACAGGGGTTAATTTTTTTGAATGTAAAGTCATGGTCGAGGTCATCCCCGGAGTGTCTAATTCTTATTATATTCTATTGTCTAAAATTGATGGGTCAGGTGATAAGCAAATTGAGTTTGATAAAGCGGAACCATCTGAAAGTGATGTCTATATTTTTTGCTTATCGTCGGCAGAAAAACTAATTCGCTTTTTAAAGCAAATTGATTTGTTTTATCCCACAAAAAATGAAGTTTATTATTATAATGGTTCATATTATATTCTTTTGAATTTTACACCGCAAATAACATCAAAAAAAGAGTTTGGTTTGTTTTTGTGCAAGATGGAGGAATATGGAGAACGGTGTAAATTTAAAATCATTAATGAAGCGGTTTTGAAGGAATGGGGAGAGTTGGTGGCAGGACCCAATGCGTTGGAGTTGTTGATTTATGCTAAATAGGTGGAAAGTATTTTTACTTTCCACCTATTTTGTCTCTGTGAACCTTTTTTAATTCATTTCATAAGATAATTTGTGTTGATATATTTAAAGGGAGATGATTTTTATCGAAATTCCTGTGAAAAGTGCGACCTACGCAATGAAAGGAAAACAACTTCTCCATCGCCATTCGATTCGCGCCTATGTCGGTAAACGAAGTGGTGAAGAAGGATGCTATTATTATTTGAATATAAATGAAAAAAACAAGGAAACTGCCATTCAGATATTGCAGGAAAATCAAATATTAAATTAATTTAGAGGAGGGTGAGTATGATATATTTTGATAATGCCGCCTCCACTCATCCAAAACCACAATCTGTCATTCGGGCGATGAGCGGATGGCTGCATAAAAATGCAGCAAATGCAGGGCGTAGTGGTCACAAAATGTCGATGGAAGCGGCTGAAATGGTTTATAATACGCGTGTTGCTGTCGGGGATTTTTTTGGTGTAAAAAAAGCGGAACATGTTATCCTTGTCCCGGGGGCGACATATGCTCTGAATACTGTCATTTTAGGATTACTGAAAAAAGGAGATCATGTTATTACTACGGATTTGGAACACAATAGTGTATTACGCCCACTTTGGCATTTAAATAAAAAAAGTGTCGATGTGACGGTGGTTTCGGTGAGCTTTGATGACGATGAAAAAACAATAGAAAAGATTATGCGAAATATTAATAGTAGGACGAAGGCGATTGTCTGCACTCAATCCTCCAATGTGTGTGGAAAAATATTACCGATAAAGCAAATTGCCGTTCGTAAACCAAGGAATGTTAGTTTGATTGTCGATGGTTCTCAAGGTGCCGGTACGCTTCCAATCAATATTGTTGAAGATAGAATTGATTATTATTGCGCCCCTTCGCATAAAGGGTTGATGGGTCCTCAAGGCGGCGGAATTCTTTTACTAAACAATGTTGCTCCAAAACCACTTGTTTTGGGAGGTACGGGGACAGAAAGTACAAATCCAGAACAACCGCATGAATTGCCGGAATATTTAGAAAGCGGTACTTTATCGACGCCAATATGTGTCGGAATGAAGGCGGGGATTGAGTTTATTAATAGATTGGGGATCGAACAATCTTTGAAACATAAAAGGGCGCTGACGGAGTATGCCTATGATGAATTAAGGAAACTGGACAATTTAGAGCTTTATATGTATCCATATAAGGAGTCTTGTATCGGTGTTATTCCGTTCAACGTTCGCGGAATGGATTCGAACAAAGTTGTGGAATATTTAGACCGAAACAATATATGTGTACGCGGAGGAATTCATTGTTCGCCATTGTTCCATAAAAGGTTTGGGACAATCGAACGGGGGATGGTTCGAGTTAGTTTCGGTTGCTTTAATAACGACCGCGAAGTCAATGAGTTAGTAAGAGTGCTTAAAAAAATCAATTAAATTAATAAAAAAGTATTTATTTTATTATTGAAATATGATATAATTTATAAAAATAAAGGATCTGGGGGTTTAAAATGTTCGCAGACTTTTGGACTCACATTCAAAATGTGTTTATTACCATTCAATTTAAAGATTGCATAGATATCCTGGTTGTTGCTTATTTGATTTACAGCGTTCTGCGCTTTATCAAACAAACAAGGGCCGGGCATTTATTGCGTGGTCTGGCGTTTTTGCTGGTGCTGATTTTGTTGGCACGGGTTTTGAAGCTTAGCGCTGTGGGCTATTTGATGAACAATGTTCTTCAGTTGAGCTTTATCACCATCATCATTGTATTTCAACCGGAGCTTCGTTCGTTGCTTGAAAAATTGGGAAGAATCAATTTCTCCAATGTATTGCCGTTCTCCAAGACCGGCAATACCGAACGTGACCGAATTGAACGCGGCATTGAACATGTCTGTGAATGTTGCGAAGATCTTTCCAACCGCCGCATCGGTGCTCTGATGGTTTTTGAAAATACGACGAAATTAGGCGATATTGCTGCGACGGGAACCTATCTTAATTGCAATCTTTCAGCGCAAATGCTGGTTACAATCTTTTTCCCCAAAACGCCGTTGCACGATGGCGCTGTTATGATCGAAGATTTTCGCATTGTCTCTGCCGGATGTTTGCTACCTTTGAGTCAACGATTAGAGATCAGTAAAGCATTGGGAACGCGGCATCGGGCGGCAGTTGGTTTGAGCGAGATTTCAGATGCTGTTATCGTTGTTGTTTCTGAAGAGACCGGTAAGATTTCATACGCTCAAAATGGCGAAATTCACTTGGGTATCTCTGTCGATGAGCTGAGAAATGTGTTGGTGAATAATTTCCTCTCCGAGAAGAAGGGGCGTGCGAAAACGGAGGTGGATAAAAAATGATGATGAAAATCAAGGGATTTTTAAAAGAATTCAGTTTGATTAATTTGTTCAAAAATAATTGGCAGATCAAATTGATTTCTATTTTGCTCGCATTTGTTTTGTGGTTCGTTATTTGCGAATATGTAGATCCGGAGACAACGACATGGGCGTCGGATATTAATATTAGCGTCAACTATGAAGGTTCCGTTCCCCAAAAAGAAAATCTTGGTATTATGACCTTAGTTGATCAAAAAGTTGACGTTTGTGTCAGCGGGTCGCGGGATACCATTGCTTTGATGAATCGCCAGAAAATAACCGCCACATTGGATCTGAGTAACGTTACCAAAAGCGGAGAATATGACCTTCCGGTACTAATCGATCTTGGTAATCAGAACATTACCAAAGTAGAACAATCTATTGAAACGGTAAAGGTTCAATTTGATACGCTCAAAGTATCAAATATTAAGGTCAATGTTAAGGTTGAAGGTGATGTTCCCGAAGGATTAATCAGAGAAGAACCTACAATTGACTCGGGCGATTATCTTGTCGTGACCGGTCCGACCGCTATCATTGATACAATCGTATCGGCTGAAGCTGAGATCAAACAAGAGAGTTTTAAACAAACCGGCACCTTTGAATGTGACTATGTTTTTGTCGATAAAGACGGTGCGGTTGTTGAAAAAACGTTCTTAATGATTGATAACAATGTAAAAACATTGAAAGTTAAAGTGCCGATTATCAAGGAAAAGACCGTTCCGTTGACTGTTGAAATCATCAACACCAGCGGTGGATCGGATAATTCGTTCTGTACAGCAGTTGTTTCTCCGAAAGAAATAAAGATTTCCGGCAGTGCGGAAACATTGGATTCTTATAATGCAATATCGTTGGGCACCATTGATGTTGCCGAAAAAACAGAAGACTTTGAAACATCGATGACAGTTGTTTTGCCAAATGGAGTTAAGAATGTCGATGCTGTCGAAACAGCTCAGGTGGCGATTAAATTTAACGATATTCAGACGCGTTCTTTCGATGTGGATAAAATTGAACTCCGTAATGTTCCCAATGGTATAAAGGCCAAAGTATCGGAAAAGAAACTTTCGATTAAAGTGCGTGGCATTGCAGAGGACATTAATAAACTGAGCGCAAAGGATATAACGCTTGTTGTCGATTACGCGCAAGCAGATGCCGAAAAGGGAACGAAGCGGATGAATGCGATGGTTGTATTCCCCAAAGACCTTAAAGTTGGTGCGGTTGGAAAGTATCAACTGACGGTTGTTTCTTAAAATAGATTCCGGCCTTTGCGATTGGAGTGAAGGTCGGATTCCTTTATGGTAATGGAGAATATGCTATTTTTAGAAAGTGAGAACAAATAATGAATTATATTAATGCTACAAACGAAGAATTGCTGGCGGAGCTTGAAGGGCTTCGCAAGCAATATGCACGTTATATGGCGGATATTATCCGTTTGGATATGACGAGAGGAAAACCCAGCGCCGATCAACTCGAACTGAGCGAAAAGATGCTCGGCATTATTTCTTCCAATGAAGATTGCTTTGATGCGATGGGTCTGGATTGTAGAAACTATGGTTTGCTTGATGGTATTCCGGAAGCAAAGGCTTTATTTGCATCGATGATCGGCGTGCAGCCGGAGCAGGTGATTTTAGGCGGAAATTCAAGTCTTAATTTGATGTTTGACACATTTTGCAGAGCTTTTTGCTTTGGCAATGTTGATAGCGAGCGTCCTTGGAGTCAGGAACCCAAAGTGAAGTTTATTTGCCCTGCGCCCGGTTATGACCGCCACTTTTCGATTTGTCAGCAATTCAATATTCAGATGATTCCTGTCGCAATGAAAAATGACGGTCCGGATATGGATGCAATTGAAGCCTTGGTTGCAGAAGATGAGGCAATCAAAGGAATTTGGTGTGTGCCCAAATATTCTAATCCGACCGGTGTGGTTTTTTCTGATGAAGTTGTTCGTCGATTTGCCAATTTGAAACCCAAGGCAAAGGATTTTAGAATTTTTTGGGATAACGCTTACGCTATCCACGACTTATATGATGAAAGTCCGGAACTTTTGAACATTTTGGATGAATGTGAAAAAGCGGGTAGACCTAATATGGTGTATATTTTTAGTTCGACCTCTAAAATCACTTATCCGGGCAGCGGTGTTGCGATGATCGCATCCAGCAAAGTAAATATTGAGTACATGAAAAAGCAGATTAGTGTCCAAACGATCGGTCCGGATAAATTAAATCAATTGCGGCATGTACGAATGTTTCCGAATAAGGCTGCGCTTTTGAACCAAATGCGAAAGCATGCGGATGTAATGCGCCCCAAATTTGATGCCGTCTTGGAAATTTTGGAACGTGATCTTGCAGGAAAGGGCATTGCCGAATGGAGTAAGCCTCGCGGCGGTTATTTTGTAAACTTTGATTCAATGCCCGGGTGTGCAAATCGCATTTATCATCTTTGCGATGAAGCCGGCGTTTCGCTGACAAAGGTCGGCGCTACTTTTCCATATGGTAATGATCCTGAGGATACGAATATTCGTTTGGCGCCGTCTTATCCTCCCATTGACGAGTTGATTGTTGCGATGGAACGATTTACTGTATGTGTGCGAATTGCAAGTATCGAAAAGATTTTGGCGGATCGTGGGGCTTCTGTCTGCTAATTAAAGGAGAATAATTATGGATGTTGGAATGTCGTTGGCTTGCTACTATCCATTAGAACCCGAAAAAGCCGCATTAGAAGCTGCAAAGTTAAATGTTCGGGTTTGTGAAGTTTTTTTAAATACAATTAGTGAGCTGGAGGTTCCATATCTCTATTCATTGCGTGAAATATGCGATCGCCATAATATCAAAGTTCATTCCATTCATCCGTTTACAAGCTTTTTGGAAAACTATATGTTTTTTGCCCCATATCCGCGTAGAATTGCAGACGCAGAACAACTTTATGAAAGATATGCAGATGCCGCAAAGATTCTTGGGGCAACGGTTGTGAACATCCACGGCGATCGGGGTGTTGGTTTAAATGACATCGATCACTATGTGAAATGCGTTGAACCTTTAATGCGCTTGCAACAAAAAACAGGTGTAACTTATGCGCTGGAAAATGTATACTTTAATAGCGTCAACAATCCTGAATTTATTGCAAGATTGAGGCAAAGGGTTCCCGATGCAAGGTTTACCTTGGACATCAAGCAAGCATTCAAAGGCGGGGAAGACGCTTATTTAGTCGCGGAGGCGATGGGGGATGCTATCGTCAATTTTCATGTCAATGATCGTGATGATGACCATATTTGCCTATTGCCCGGAGATGGAACGGTGGATTATGACCGAATTTTGAAGATATTAAGTTCCAACCATTATAATGGGCCGGCGTTATTGGAGGTGTATCGGTATAACTTCCAAAATAATGCCGATATTCGGCGATCTCTGGATCATTTGCAAACAAAATTTTCTCTTGCAAAATAATAGATTATAGTTTATAATCTAATTTAATATGTTTAATGAAAGGTGGTTTTCCTCGATGAAATGTCCTTTTTGCGGCAAACCTGATAGTAAGGTCATCGACTCTCGTCCCACCGACGATGAAGAAAAGATCCGCCGTCGTCGTGAATGTATCAGTTGCTCCAAACGGTTCACAACCTTTGAAGCGATTGAAACAATCCCTTTGGTTGTAATCAAGAAAGATAAAACCCGCGAACCTTTTTCAAAAGATAAGATTATGAAGGGTCTGCTTCGTGCTTGTGAGAAGCGGCCGGTCAGCGTTGCTGAGATGGAAAAAATTGTTTCGGATGTTGAATCGGTTCTTTATAATTCGATGGAAAAGGAAATTACAACCCAATATATTGGTGAATTGGTGATGGAATCGCTGAGAGCATTGGATGAAGTTTCCTATGTTCGATATGCATCTGTTCACCGTCAGTTTAAAGATATTAATTCCTTCTACGAAGAAGTTATGAAGTTGTTAAAGAAAGGATAATTCATTTATGAAGCAGTGTACCCCGATTGTTTTGGAAGAATATGATGGTGAATTATTCTTTTCAATAATAAACCATGAGCTTCTTGGTGATGCTTGCGTTATGACGCTTGGCGCAAAGGATGGGGAAGAGCTTGTTGGCTTTAAGATCTCTGTACCTTTGGTAACCAGACGCTTTATGTTTAAGGCGATGCAGTTCATTGTTCCTTCGGGAACTGTTCAGATTTCGTCGATCGGTGAAAAAAGCGATCGACTGATCAAAACCTTGACGAAATACTTCAATCCGTCTTATGAACCTTCTGACGGGTTTACAGACGAAGTTGTTGAAGTGGACTACAAACTTCGCAATCAAGGCGGATACGATCTGAATCAAGATAAAATCTATTTAAAATTTTATTATGATGAAGAGCAAGATGCAGATCTTCCTAAAAACGAGCGTGTTCATCTGAATATGAATTTTACATTTAATCTTTCTCGTGAGTCTGCAAGTTTGATCGAAACAGAAGAAGGATATTCTGCCGATTTGATTGCTTTCTTAATGAAATAATCATCACCGCTGCATTGGCAGCGGTTGATATGCTGGAGTGGCGCAGCCGGTAGCGCAACTGATTCGTAATCAGTAGGTCGTCGGTTCAAATCCGATCTCCAGCTCCAAACAAAAAATCCGTTCTCGAAAGAGAACGGATTTTTTGTGTTAATCGATGATGTTATTTTCTTGATTTTCGTCTAATGCAATTTGATTTTGTTCTTCAATATCCTTTTTTTGAATGTAATACAGGAGTTCTTCTTTGAGCGCCCCATCGTATTTTGTAATATCGATTTTAATGTTTAATTTATGCGCTGTTCTTTGTTTTTCGGGTGGGAGCTCTAAGTAATCATTAAACTGTCCGGTCAAATAATGATTATAATCGGGCATGGCAGGGAACATTTTTCCTCTGAGTTCCACTTCGACTGATTGAGCAAAGGTTTCTTTGCTCATTGTTCCTTTTATTATAGCCTGCGCAACAATTTCACCCACTTCATGGGCATTTTCTGCGCCGCGATATTTCTGCGCGGTTTTAGTGATTTTTTTACAGACTTTATTATTTAAGCCCAACCAACGAGCAATAATGCCAATCGGTGTTTTTTTGAGTTTTATTAAAAGGGTCTTTCCGCTCCAAGGGGGGAGATTAAAAAGAAGTCGCCACTTTCTTAACCTAAACATTTCTTTTTGGAAGTGTTCTCTCTTGACTAAATCGTCCGGAACTTCGTCGACAGGCAGAATATCAATCCATAGATTGCGCATCGTTAAGGATTGTTTGCTTGTAGTGTATGTGCGGGTATCAATCATACGAGAGAAGGCTTGACCATCAAGGCCGTGATCAATACTAATGATTTTATAATAGGGATTGCAGAAGGATTTTCCTGCATATTTTTCTAAGAAAGATTCATAATCATCGCGCAGCATAAATAAATCGATGTCATCATCCCAAGGAATTAAATCCTTATGACGAATAGCGCCCAATAGGGTACCACCGGCCAATGAATAGGCATAACCTTCCTTTTTGCAAAGTTTATCGAATTCACACAGCATATCAAAGGTAATAGCCTGGGAACATTGAATTCGATTAAGTTCTATAAATGCGTGCATTTTTTACTTTTCCCCTTTAATTAAATTATTTAAAAAGTTGGTTATATAGCTTGTTAAAATTGATAAAATCATCGCTTGTGAAACGCATATTCTGATCTTTGTGATCACGCAACATGATGAGTAAACGCTGAAGAATATAGCGCATACCGGTACCCTCAAAATTATAGCAATAGCGTTTTTTGTATTCGTTATCGAGATGCTTAATTTCGAAATATCCGGTATTCCACCATTCATCCGGTAAGGTAATAACACCTTTATCGCCATATATAACAAGCTTGTTTGGAAGGTCGATGCTGTTGCTGATTTCCATGGTGGCGGCTGCATTGTCCATCCTTGCTTGAAGTTGCATATAAAAGCCGTTTTCTCCAATGGGATTGGTGAATAGATGGAAATCGGCGGGACGATTTTTAAAGAGCTTATAGAAAGCATATAGTCCGTAGGATTGCAGTTCGGAAAGATTTCGACCATCCGAATCTTTGCAAAACATAGAACAATGCAGGTTTAAAACTTTTCCGATCGAACCGCTTTCAATCATCCAAAACATCTGATTAAGTGCTTGTATATATGACATTTTTACACAAGGAAGCAAAATCACATTTTTTTCTTTGGAGAGAGTCATAAGGGACCTAAACTCATCCTCCGCAAGCAAGGCGGGGAAAGAAAGTAATACATGCTTGCCCGCTTCCAATGCAGGACGAATGTAAGGAAGTTGAGACTTGCCATCCCCTTGAATATAGACGGTATTGATGCCGTCTAAAAATTCTTCAAGATTGGAGTATGCCCCTCTCAACTCATAGTTCTGGCAAGCTTGATTGGCAGTATCGGCATCCGAATTGAAAACACGATCTACGTGAATACCACTGACATATTTACTTTCCAAAACAAAGCCTTTATCATCGGTACTATCGAGTATCATACCGATTTGCAGGTGCTGTTGCTGTTGGCGAAGCATGGTGCTGGAAATATCTTTGGTACGCTCCAAATATACCACTTCGCAATATTCTTTCAAATAATCAAATTTTCCGCGCCAGTCGGAACCAACCACTAAAACATCAACATTATAGTTTTGGACATCTTGAATTTTTTGGCCTTGAAATTCTTCCACAATGATCTCGTCTGCAAGGCCGGTCTTTCTGACGTTCTCAATTCTCTGGGGCAGGCTGTCTTGAACGCCGATCTTTCCGCGCTCGACATCGTAGTTTTCTCCGGTCACGCCTACAATCAAATAGTCGCCTAAATCTTTGGCACGCTTGATAATATTGTAATGGCCTTGATGAAATAAATCAAAGGTACCGTATGTGATAACTTTTTTCAAAGTTACACCTCCTCGTTCATAAATCGGTCCAGAATATCTTGCGGTATTGCCGGTTCCTGATTATAGATGGGATTTCCGAAATTTGTTTTGGGATATGCCTTGGTGGGTTCATTGAAAACAAACTCTACCAACAAGGGATGCCCTTTTTTGCGTTGCTGCAATACAGAATCAATCTGCTCAATTTGGTCTATTCGGACCGCATCAATCCCATAAGCTTTCGCCACTTCGGTAAAGTTTGGAGATGAAAAATCGGGGGATGCGGCACCATGGTAATTTCCATCAAACAGAGAATCTTGTTGCTGGGTGATCAGCCCCAAGGAATTGTTATTGAATACAAAGACTACAACATTCAAGTCTTCATTTTTAAGCCATTGTAATTCTTGTATATTCATCTGAAAGGCGCCGTCACCGCAAAAACAATAAACCGTTTTATTCGGGTGGGCAACTCCTGCGCCAATCGCCGCAGGAAGCGCGTAACCCATAGCACCGTGGGCACCGGAGAACATAATGGTCAACTCTTTTTTTGATTGGAGTGATTGTCCGATCCACATCATATGTTGACCGACATCACATGCAACAATATCGTTCTCATCGATATGTGGATTGATTGCTTCAATTACATGGTTGGGCAAACTATAAGTGACAGAATCATCAAAAGATTCGCAAAAGTTTTTATATCTACTGCAAAAGTCCAACCATTGATTGGAAACTTTGGGCCAATCTTTCCATCGATTTTGATTGTCATCTAATGTTTGAGCAAGATCGGAAGAATCGATTAAAATACCGATCTCATCGGGCTTGATTTTTCTCTTTAATTCGTTTGGATCAATGTCGAAACGCAAAACCTTTGCATTGGGGGCAAACTCTTGCACTTTGGTCCCTGTTTGACGAGTGCAAAGCGAACACCCGATAGCAATGATTTGGTCGGCTTTAGCGGCAACAATTAAATTGGCATAACGATTACCATAGGCGCCGCCGATGTAACCAAAATTGAGAGAATGGTCATGGGGCAAAATATCTTTGCCCATAAGGCTGGTAACAATAGGTAAGTTGAGTCCTTCTGCAAAACGGACAAAGCTTGCTCTGTGTTTACGGTCGATGCCGTTGCCTAACATCAAAACAGGACGCGCAGAAGACGCCAAGGCTTGTTCCAAAACATCGATGGCGTTAATGGATTGTGAATTTGTCTGTTGTTCTTTTTGAGTGAGGGCGGGAACTTCGATTTCTGCACGCTGAATATTCATAGGCAGATCCAGCAGAACAGGGCCTTTCCGTCCTGTGGTTGCCAGTTCGTATGCCTTTTCTAATGCGGCGGGGATTTGGTTGGGATCTCTAATTTCAACGGCATACTTGGTAATAGGGCGGCAAATATCGACTGTTTTGGTCTCCTGAAAAGCATCTTGACGCAAATCTTCGTTATCTTCGTAGCGCTCGTAGGTGTTAATCTGCCCGGTGATAAATACTACGGGGATAGAATCATAGTAGGCGTTTGCAATACCGGAAACTAAATTGAGCGCGCCCGGACCGCTGGTAGCATATGCCACAGCACATTTTCCTGTGGAACTCGAATAGCCGCAAGCGGCAAAAGATGCGCCTTGCTCATTATAGCAAACATGGTTTTTAGCCTTATCGTTTTTGCCGATGGAATCGACAAAATGGGCGATCATCGTTCCCTGATAGCCAAAAAAGTCACAAATATTCTTTTCTACAAAATAATTGACGATATAGTCTGAAACTTTCACAAATGATTCCTCTATTCAAAATTATATCCGCCATCGACCGACAGAACAGCACCGTTAATATATGGGTTGGTCAGTAATGACATAGTAGCTCGGGCAACCTCTTCCGGTTGACCAAAGCGATGAACGGCCACCTTGCGGCGGATGTTGTTTAAATGTTCTTCTGTACGATTGCCCGGGAACATATCGGTTTCAATAAAAGCGGGGGCAACGGTATTTACGGTGATCTTTCGCTCCGCCAATTCTTTAACCAACATTTTGGCAAGAAAAACCTCGCTGGATTTGGTTAATCCATAGGGGATATAGGTGGAATGGGGATAGATGCCAACATTGGAACTGATAAAGGCAATAGAACCTCCGTCTACCATGTGTTCTACCATATCTTGCACCAAAAAGAACGGAGTAAATAGATTCATTTGAAACATTTCTTCCATTTCTTGCGGGGTTACTTTACCAAATGGGTTGCGGGTCTTTCCGTTGGAAGATGAATTTAGCACCAAACCGTGAAGAGGATGCTTATCGAGATCCATCTGCTCTAAAATAGCAGGGATCGAATCGGTGCGGGATACATCAGCTTTAATAATCTTGAAACTGTTGGAGTATCCTAAACTGATCAGATAATCGGCACAAGCTTGGGCGCCTTTATCATCGTGAACATAGTTGAGATATACATAATAGTCGGCTTTCAGCGCTTCAATAGCGATGGCTTTACCAATCCCTTTTGTGGAGCCGGTAATAAAAATAGATTTCTTCATTGGTTATTCCTCGATTATATTCTATTTGACAGGTTGTCCCTGAAACGTTTATGCCTACGGCGTGTCAAAAGGTCTTCTTTTGGAGTCATATAATCCTCTCCGTAAGAGATTTTGAGAACGGCATCGTAATTTTTAAATATAAAAAAATTATGTTCTTCAAATGGTTGCTCAATCAAATTATCGAGATACTCTGCGGGTATGATTCTATGCAAATATCGGGCGGAATCATTCGACATATGGATATATGCCTTTTTTCCGTCAAAGGCATTTTTACTGAACCATTTATAAAACCGCATCTTTGCTTTTTGGGGAATCGGTCGCCCTAAAAAACTAACGAAGCGATAAATATTATATTTTAATGCGCTGTGTTCTTCTATGCTGGTGAGTTTGATGGTTTCTTTGGTTTTTAGCAGTGCTTGAAGGATGATTAGTCCATAGATACGAATCTTTTGCAAAAACTTATTTTCGGTTATATAGTCATACACAAATATATCTGCGGAAATATACGGATTTTCTTTACTAATTATTTGCAAAGCACCGCCGACATATCCTTCCAGCAGACTATATTCCCGGCTTTGTTTCGGGAAAATTTCTTTAAAGCGTTCGTAATTTTTTCGGGACATAGCAAGATCTATGTCATCATCCCAAGAAATAAAACCGTTTTCGCGAACAGCACCCAATAACGTGCCGCCTTGAAGCGTATATTTGATGTCGAATTGCCGACAAATTGCATCGACATCGCAAAGTAAGGATAATAGTTGTTGTTGGTTTTCGTTCATCTAATCACCTTTAACATATAACATAAAACTATATTCATAATATATACTATCATATAATTATTATTTTTTCAAGCGTTTTACTATTGCTATGTTCTTTTTATCATAGTCTGTTATGGCGTGAATAAACTATATAAAAGAAAGCGTGGTGAACGAATGATTTCGACTTTTATAAAAGGGTTATGGATCGGGAGCACATTATCAGTTCCCGGAATCAGCGGCGGAACAATGGCAATGTTGGTTGGAATTTATGAACCGTTGGTTCGTTCTATCAATAAAACAATTTCAAAAGATAAAAGAAAAAAAGATGCGATTTTATTTCTTTTGGTATTCTCGGCCGGCGGAATTCTTGGCTTTTTAGCAATTTCTTCGGTGATTTTAAATTTAATTCAAATTGCACCTATGCCAATGACATTTCTATTTTGCGGTGTCATTCTCGGCGGTGTTCCAAAGATTTTTGAAGAGATCAAAAAAGATCGGTTTAATTGGGTTGATCTGCTGTATATTTTTATAGGTGTATTGATCGTTCTCTTTATATCGTATCTGCCAAAAGATTTGTTTCAAATTGGAAATTCCTTTGGTTTTTGGAGTGTGATAAAACAAATTGTTGGCGGATTAATTGTGGCTTTTGCTTTGGTTTTACCCGGGATCAGCGTTTCTCAAATGCTATATGTTTTAGGAATATATGAGAGCGTTATAAGGGCGGCTTCATCGTTAAATATATTGGCGTTATTACCAATGGTATGCGGGATTTCTCTTGGAATTCTATTGTTTGCAAGGTTGATGGATGTTTGCTTTGTTAGATATAGAAAACCGGTTTATGCCATTATATTCGGATTTGTTTTGGGCTCTGTATTTGAGCTGTTTTCTCGCGGAATAAGCGGTGAATTTTCGCTTTTATGTATACCATTATTCATCATTGGATATTGTTTAATGCACTTAATTTCAAAAAAGCAAGCCGATGCATAAGAGTCGCACTATAGTGGAAAATATGCAAAAAAGAAAATCTCTCAATTCAGCTGATAAGCTTGATTGAGAGATTTTTTATGTTTCAGGCGACATGTATAAAGCTCGATATAATTTTGCAAGCAAAATTTCGATATGATATAAATCCCTTCTCGTTGCGAAGGAATTTGTATCGTTGGAAAGTGTCCTTAAGGACGCTTTGCATAGGCATCGGCTTGCTTTTTTAATTATTTACGCATCCACTCGAAATCTTTGACCAGGTTTCACGGGTTGATGCTGAAAGGAGGGGCTCTTCAAGTTGTTCTATTTTGTCGATGTCCCCGTTTGTGTAGGATTCCAGACGCAGTTTGGTGGAATTTAAGCGTTCTTTAAGCCCGCCCAAACGAAGTTCGATAACATCAAAACCGAAGGTTTTATTATCGATATACCATTCTTCTCTTGCTGCTTTAATATACTGGTCAACCGCCGCAATAGTCGCGGGGATACGCTTGGTTGCAATTTCATTCAACGATGTTTTATCTCCGCTGTGATATGCATTGCGTATATCAAAGGAGAGCGTGGCTTTTAGAGCCAAAGCGCGGCAAAGCATTTCTGATGCTTTAAAGAGATAACTAAATTCGTTGGCGGGCACCTTGGAAAGAGCTTCTGCCTTCTGTGCAAATTCGTCGCTATACTGTTCTTTAATATTATAATCTAACCAACCGCCGAGAGAATCGTTATACAAAAAGTGCTTTGCATAGCGATTGTTTTGTACAGTCAGGTCTGTGTCGGATAGAAGATTTGGGGTATCCAGCAACATAAAGTCTTCAAAAGAAATACCATAAGTTTCTTTAAAGCGTTTCGATAGCCACGCGTGATCTTCGCCCTTTGCATAGCAATATTCTGCATATTGCTGCAAGGTGGGCATAATAGAAAAATGAGAAGCTTCGCCGCCATTATCGCCCCATGCTGTTGCAATAACAAGGGGGATTTTTTCTTCTTTTGAAACCGCCAAATGGAGATCGTTGCGGAGGATGGAATGATAGTTTGAAGGGGACATGGACCGCCATTTCCAAGCGCCGCCCGCAAAGGCAAGGGAATTATTAAATTGTTTGTGGCATTTTATCATATGACGGAACAGTTTCTCGTCGAGTGTATAATAATCCCAATAGACCAGAGTGACTTCCTTGGGAACCAGATCAATGACTTCTTTTGAGATTTCACCTTCATCCACATAGTATTTCCCAAACTTGATGCGGAAAAACATATCACTCCACATCATCGGCTTGAAATCATATTTTTTGCAGATTTCCACAACACGTTCAAGATGCTCTAAAACGATTTGGGAACGGTCACGATAGCCATTTTTCTCTAAGTATTTACCCGAACCTATCAAATGTGCCTCATCCATACCGATGTGAATACGATTGGTGTGGAAGCATTTGCGGCAGCTGCGGATCATTGCCTCAATAAATTCATAGGTTTTTTCTTCACCAACCAAAAGGATGTTACCTGTATCTACAATTTCTTTGAAAGCGGTCCAACGCAATGTCGCTTCTAAATGGGCGAGAACCTGCATACACGGAATCATTTCGATGCCAAATTGCAAAGCATATGCATCAATTTCTTGCAATTCTTCTTGGCTAAAACGGCCACGGATATAACCAAAAAACGGATATTCCGGTACTTCATATGTATCTTCGGTGTATAGCATAAAAGAAGTAAAGCCCATCAATGCCAAAAAGCGGATCATTTTCTTTGCGCCATCAATATTGAATACTGCGTTTCTTGAACAATCTGCCATAAGGCAAAGATCTTCGTGGGCAGGAAATTCTTCATAAATTCCGTCGGTTTCTGAACGGTTTGGAAGCATCGTCAGCATTCGAAAAAATTCAGGGATTTTATGGTACTCAATCACGATTTGATTGTTCTCAACAATCATTTTGGGACCGACATTATTTTTTTGAACGGTTACAGCCATACCGGATTGGCATACATCAAATTGCAGGTGCGGTTTGATTTCAGCAAACGGTCTGCTTAATTCGTCCGGTAAATTTACAAAATTGAATTTCATAATCACAATCCTTCCTTAATTTTTATCTATAATACCATTATTTTTGATTGAATTCAATATATGCTTGCATTTTAGTTACAAAAATATTAAAATAATATAAAAAACAAGAATGGAAAAAATGTGTTGAAAAAAATAGCTGTTGTTGGCGGGGGACCTGCGGGGATGATGGCGGCAATTACTGCTGCAAAAACCGCGAAGGTTCTTTTGTTTGAACAAAATAATATTTTGGGGCGCAAACTTTTGATTACAGGAAAAGGGCGCTGTAATGTGACGAATTTTTGCTCGGAAGAGGAATTGATCTCTCAGGTAATTCATAATCCGAAATTTTTATATTCGGCGTTTTCTGCATTTAACGCCTATGATGCTTACGCTTCATTTGAAGAGTGGGGTGTTCCGCTCAAAATCGAACGTGGAAATCGTGTTTTTCCTATCTCGGATCGATCCTCCGATGTTCGAGATGCCTTGAAACGCAAAGCACAGGAAATGAATGTAAATTTTATTCATGAAAAGGTAGTTGAGATACAGCAAGGAAAAATTATTTGTGCAAACAACGAGTATTCCGTTGATGCGATAATTTTAGCGACCGGCGGGTGTTCTTATCCGCTTACAGGCTCTACCGGTGACGGATACCGCATGGCAAAAAGTTTTGGACATACCATTGTTTCACCGGAACCTGCGTTGGTTTCTTTGATTGAGTCGGGAAGTGATTGCGCCCAATTGATGGGGCTTTCATTAAAGAATGTTCGATTATCTATTTTTGATCTCAATTCAAGATTACTGTATAGTGAATTTGGCGAGATGTTGTTTACACATAAGGGAATTTCAGGTCCAATCGTTCTCTCGGCATCTTCGAATTTAAAGTGGTCTGATTTTCCTTGTGTTGCGTCCATTGATTTAAAACCCGCTCTTGATGTGGATAAGCTGGATAAACGATTGTTGCGCGATTTTGAAGAAAACATCAACAAAGATTTTTCAAACGCACTGGATAAAATATTACCTAAAAAAATCATTCCGCAGATCATCAAGCGTAGTGGGATCGAGCCTCATTCAAAGGTTCATCAGATTACTAAAAATCAACGGTTGAATCTAATACAAACGATTAAAAACTTTAAAATTCAAATAAAAGAAAAAGCGGATTTTTCCGAAGCAATTATTACATCCGGTGGAATTGATGTCTCGCAAATTAATCCTAGGACAATGGAGTCCAAATTGGTACCGAATGTTTATTTTGCCGGTGAAATCATCGATGTCGATGCGTTGACCGGCGGTTATAATTTGCAAATTGCATATTCAACCGGTTATCTGGCCGGAATTTCTGCTTCAAAGGAGTAAAAAATGGGAATAAATATCGCTATTGATGGGCCGAGTGGTGCGGGCAAAAGCACATTAGCAAGAAAATTGGCTGCAAAATTAGATTTTATCTATGTTGATACCGGTGCAATGTATCGCACCATCGGATTATACATTTACAGAAAAGGAATTGACCCCCAAGATGTGGATCAAGTGGCGGCGGTGCTGCCCGAAATCAAGGTTGAACTCTCTTTTGTCGACGGGGAGCAGCGGGTATATCTGAATGGGGAAGATGTTTCTACGGAAATTCGCTTGCATGAAGTGAGTCAATATGCTTCGCTCACAAGCGCGATCCCTGCCGTTCGTTCGTATCTCTTTGATATGCAACAAACACTTGCGGCTGAAAATAATGTCATTATGGACGGACGCGATATCGGAACGGTTGTTTTGCCGAATGCGGATGTTAAAATCTTTTTGACAGCGCGTCCGGAAGTGCGGGCGCAACGGAGATATGATGAACTTTTAGAACGCGGGCAAGAAGTGGAATTCGATCAAATCCTTGCCGATGTAATTCGCAGAGACGAGCAAGATATGAACCGCCCTGTTGCACCGTTGAAGCCGGCGGAGGATTCGATTATTCTTGATACATCCGGAAATACATTTGAACAATCTTTGGACTTGCTTTATAACACCGTGAAGGAGCGAATTTCTTGATGAAACAGGTTCGGACGATAGAGCACGCCGGTTTTTGCTTTGGCGTTTCGCGTGCAGTTGAAATGCTTGAAAAGGAAATTGAGTTGGGAAGTGCGCCTTTGTATACAGTGGGCCCGATTATTCATAACCCTCAAATTATCGATGATATGCGCCAAAAAGGGGTTCAAATCGCAGAAAGTGTATCGCAACTACCTTCTGATTGCACCGCAGTTATTCGTGCGCATGGGATAACCAAAGAGGATCGGGCATATCTGGAAGAAAACAAAATTCGGTATGTGGATGCCACGTGTCCCTTTGTTGAGAAGATTCATCGCATTGTCGAAAGTGAAAAAGAAAATGTTGTCTTAATTGGCGGAAATCCCGATCATCCCGAGGTGATGGGTATTCGCAGTTGCGGCGGAAATGAAACATTTGTGTTTAAAAATGTCGACGAATTAGATGAATTGTCTAAAAAACATCTTGATTTTTCGTCAAAATACATAGTTGTTGTATGGCAAACGACATTTAATTTAAACGAATATGAAAAATGTTTATCTTTTCTTAAAAAAACCTTTGAATATTTAAAAGTTTATGATACAATATGTAAAGCGACTCAAATCAGGCAGCAAGAAACCGCTGCTTTGGCTTCCGAAAGCGATGCTATGATCATCGTCGGCGGAAAGCAGAGTTCAAACACGGCAAAGTTGTTTTCCATTGCGAAAGCAGCATGCCCCTGCACGATTTTAATCGAGCAAGCAAACGAGGTACCAATAAATTTATTATATAAAGAGAGGATTGGTATTGCAGGTGGGGCTTCCACCCCCGTCTGTATCATCGAGGAGGTAAAACGTATTATGTCGGAACAAAATGTGAACTTGGTTGAGGAAGAAATGACCTTTGAGCAGATGCTTGAGAATTCCTTAAAAGTAATTAGTAATGGAGATAGGGTGAAAGGCATCGTTGTCGGAGTGAATCCGTCCGAAGTGAAGGTTGACCTTGGAACTAAGTATTCCGGCTTCATCACCAGAGATAATTTCTCTGCAGATTCCAATGTGGATCTTATGAACGATGTTGCTATTGGCGATGAAATTGAATGCATCGCTTTGAGAGTAAACGATATCGAAGGTACTGTTGCTCTTTCTAAGAAAAAGGTTGATGCTATGGCCGGTTTTGAAAAACTGGAAAAAGCATGCGAAGAAAAAGCGACTTTGGAAGGCAAGGTTGTTGAAGTTACCAACGGTGGCCTGACTGTTTTGATTGATGGTTCTCGCGTATTTGTACCTAAGTCTTTGTCCGGTAAACCCCGCAACTTTGATTTTGACACTATGTTAAATGAAGTTGTTGCTTTGCAGATTGCAGAGATTTCTGTGGTTCGCGGTCGCAAGAAGGTGATCGGCTCCATGCGTGCGATCGAGGCTGAAAAGCGTAAGGCTGCTCGCCAAGAATTTTGGGATAACGCAGCAGTTGGCAATCGCTACAATGGTGTTGTCAAGTCCCTGACCACCTTTGGTGCGTTCATCGATTTGGGTGGTGTTGATGGCTTGCTTCACATCACCGAGATGTCTTGGGGCAAAATTAAGCATCCCAGCGATGTTATGAATGTCGGCGATGAAGTGGATGTATACATCAAAGCAATCGACGATGAGAAAAAGAAGATTTCTTTGGGCTATAAAAAGGCTGAGGACAATCCCTTTGTTCTGTTCACCAATCAGTATTCTGTCGGCGATGTTGCAACCGTTAAGATTATGAACCTGATGCCCTTTGGCGCATTTGCTCGCATTATCGACGGTGTTGACGGTTTGATTCATATTTCTCAGATCAGCACCAAGCACATTGCAAAGCCTGCCGATGTTTTAAAGGTTGGCGATGAAGTTGAGGTTAAGATCGTTGACATCAACGAAGAAACTCAGAAGGTTGGCCTTTCCATTCGCGCTTTGATGGATGAGGCTGCAGAGGCAGAAGAGGCACTTCCTGTTGAAGAAGTGACCGAAGTTGAAGAAGCAACCGAAGAATAATTGCTATTTTAGTTTATTTAAAAGCACCATGATTTTCATGGTGCTTTTTATATTTTATTATAGACAAAAGTTATATATTTATGATATAATTAAATGAAATTAAATTGGAGAATTATTTTTTAATGTTATATCAAGATAAAGAGAAAAATACAACCCAAAAGCGATTACTTGCAATGCAACATATAAAATCGATTTTAAGCCAAAAAGGGCAACCCCTTTTAGCTTGTGTTCGCACTTACGGATGCCAACAAAATGTTGCAGACAGCGAGCGAATTAAAGGGATGCTCTCCGAGATGGGATATGAATTTACCGAGAATACAGATGAAGCAGACCTTGTTTTATTCAATACTTGTGCTGTTCGCGAGCATGCTGAACTTAAAGTTTACGGAAATGTCGGTGCATTAAAAGGTTTAAAGAAAAAGAACCCTAATATGCTGATCATTTTGTGTGGATGTATGATGCAGCAGGAAACAGTACAAAATCAACTTAAAGCTAAATACAAACACGTTGATATTGTTTTTGGACCGTCAATGATTGCGGATCTTCCTTTGATGATGGAAACGGCATTGGTGGAAAATCAAAAAATATTTACTCGCGAAGAATGCATGGAGATCTCCGAAGACCTTCCTGTTGTTCGTGATGATGCCCATAAGGCTTGGGTCTCTGTGATGTACGGATGCAATAATTTTTGCACATACTGTATTGTTCCGTATGTACGCGGAAGAGAGCGCAGTCGCGCAAGCAAAGAGATTTTAAAAGAAGTGGAATCGCTGGTCGCCGATGGATATCGGGACATTACCTTGCTTGGTCAAAATGTCAATTCCTATGGCAAAGATTTAGAAAACGAACTGGATTTTGCGGATCTTCTTTTTGAAATCAACAAGATCAAAGGGGATTTTTGGATTCGATTTACCACCAGCCACCCCAAAGATTGTAGCATTAAATTATTGGATACGATGGCCGCTTGCGATAAAGTTTGCCATCAGTTGCAACTGCCGTTTCAATCCGGCAGCAATGTGGTTTTAAAGGAAATGAACCGCAACTATACCGCAGAATCTTATTATGAGTTAATTCAATATGCCCGAAAGGTTATGCCGGACATTGTCATCACCAGTGATGTTATTGTCGGATTTCCGGGCGAAACCGAAAAGGATTTTCAGGACACACTCAATTTGGTTGATAAGGTTCAATTTGATAATTTATATACCTTTATCTATTCAAAACGAACAGGGACAAAGGCGGCTCTTTATGAAAATCAGATCGACGAGGCCACTCAAAAAGAGCGATTCAATCGTCTGCTTAAATTGCAACACGGGGTATGCTACGCAAAAAATTTAGAGATGGTTGGAAAAGATTATAGAGTATATGTTGAATCATTGAGCAAAAATAACCCTGACAATTTAACCGGCAAGACCGCCGGAGGAAAAACAGTTGATTTCCCCGGTCATCCTGATTTGATCGGAACATTTTGTGATATTACCGTAACCAAAGCAAAAACTTGGTCTTTGGACGGAAAAATAAAGGAGTAAGACAATGAAAGAAATTATTGAAAAAGCTAAAGAATTGGGCGCGCTTTTGCAAAGCAGCGAGCAAGTTCAAAAGTATAACGCAGCCAAAGCTGCTTATGAGCAAGACGACGAGGTTCAAAAATTAATTAAAGAATTTAATCTTCATCGTATGACGATGATGACTTTAAGCAGCGGAGAAAACGCGGATGAGGCTCGTATTGCCGAAGTGGAAGAAAGAATTAAGGCTGTATATGGCAAGATTATGGAATGCGAAAGCATGAAAACTATGCAGGATGCAGGCAAAGCGGTTGAAGAAATGATGGGTCAAGTCAATGGTGTTCTCTCATTCTATATCACCGGTGAAGAGCCGCAAAGCTGCACCCACGATTGCTCCACCTGCGGTGGTTGCCACTAATTGAGTTTATTTGGAGGATTAGGAGATGGCCAAACTTTCTCCGATGATGGAACAATTCTTTGAAATCAAAAACCGATATAAAGATTATATTCTTTTTTATCGTGTCGGCGATTTTTATGAAATGTTTTTTGAAGATGCGGTGACTGCTTCGCGTGAGTTGCAACTTACTCTGACCGGTAAAGACTGCGGAATGGAAGAACGCGCACCGATGTGTGGCGTTCCTTTCCACAGCTATGAAGGGTATGCGGCAAAATTAGTTGCGCGCGGCTATAAAGTCGGAATATGCGAGCAGGTAGAAGACCCTAAGAATGCGAAGGGTCTGGTTCGGCGCGATGTAATTAAGGTGATTACCCCCGGAACAGTCACGCAATCCAGTATGCTGGACGAAACACGCAATAATTATTTGGCGTGTATTTTTGGCGGGGAAGAGCGCATCGCACTTTCTTTTGCCGATATTTCAACCGGCGACATTGAGTTGACTGTATTAGAACGACCGGATAACAAAGAAATATTAAATGAAATTGCTCGCTTTTCGCCCAGCGAAATTTTGCTGAATGCGGCCACCTTTGCGTGTTCAGAAATTTCCGATTTTGCCAAGGAACGATTGGGCTCCCTTGTGACCCATTTGGAAACCACCGATCCTATTGATTGTATTTCGGCGTTGGTAAAGCATTTTAATGTTAAAGGTATCGAAGATCTGAATTTACCTTCGGGTGATGAGGCGGTTCAATGCTTATTCTATCTTCTGGCATACATTTCGGAAACGCAAAAATGCGATATTACTTATCTGGACAAGCTTCATATTTTCCACCCCAAACAATATATGGAGTTGGATGTATCCACCAGACGAAATCTTGAACTTACTGAGACCATTCGCCGCGGTGATAAAAAAGGTACGCTCTTTTCTGTGCTGAATAAGACCAAAACATCGGCAGGCTCTCGATTGCTTCACGCTTATTTGGAGCGTCCTTTGGTCCAAATTAACGAAATCAATCGCCGTCTTTCGGCGGTAGAAGAGTTAAAGGATAATGTCATTATTCGCGATGACCTGCGTATTTTATTGAGCAAGACCTATGATATGGAGCGCCTGATGACGCGCGTAATGCTCAATACATGCAATGCGCGGGATTTGAATGCTTTGGGAATTACATTTGAAATGTTTCCAAAGATCAAAGAATTGTTGAAATCATTCAAGTCTTCTTTGCTTTGCGAAGTGGATCGCAACCTTTCAAATATGGATGATCTTCAACAATTGATTTCTGCAGCGATCAAAGAAGATCCACCGTTGACAATTCGTGAAGGAAATATCATCCGCGATGGTTATGATTCGGAAGTGGATGAATGCCGCGCAATGACCAAAGATTCCGAAAAAATTATGATCGAGTGGGAAGCGCAAGAACGCGAGCGTACAGGAATCAAATCTTTGAAGATCAGCTACAACAAAGTATTCGGTTATTACATTGAAGTTACAAAACTTTACTATGATTTGGTGCCTGAAACCTATATTCGCAAGCAGACATTGGTCAACTGTGAACGGTATATTACCGAGGATTTAAAAAATCTTGAAACCAAAATCTTGTATGCGAACCAACGGTGCCAAAGCAGGGAATATGAACTGTTTTGTCAGGTGCGCAATAAAGTTGGCGAGCGGTTAAAAGAGATTCAAAGAGCGGCATCGGCGCTTGCGATGTTGGATGTGCTGGCGTCTTTCGCTCAGGCAGCGCAGGACAATAATTATGTCCGACCGATCGTCGATGAAAGCGATGAAATTCGAATTGTGGATGGTCGTCATCCGGTGGTGGAAAGTGTTATGAAATCGACACTTTTTGTTCCCAACGACACGCTACTGAACCAAGATGATCAGCGACTGGCGTTGATTACAGGACCGAATATGGCGGGTAAGTCTACCTATATGCGTCAGGTTGCTGTTATAACTCTTATGGCGCAAATCGGAAGTTTTGTCCCCGCAAAAAGCGCCCATATCGGCGTTGTGGACAAGATCTTTACCCGCGTTGGCGCGTCGGATGATTTGTCCTCCGGTCAATCAACGTTTATGGTTGAAATGACCGAAGTGGCGCATATTTTGGACCGTGCGACGGAGCAATCCCTTTTGATCTTTGATGAAATCGGCAGAGGGACATCTACCTATGATGGTATGAGTATTGCTCGTGCTGTTATGGAATACGTTTCCAATAAAAAGAAATTGGGCGCCAAGACGCTATTTGCAACCCACTATCATGAATTGTGTGCGCTGGCAAACCAAGACAATGGGATTGTCAACTATAATATTGCGGTCAAAAAGCGCGGAGACGACATTATCTTTTTGAGAAAAATTGTGTCGGGTGGCGCGGATCGCAGCTATGGTATCGAAGTTGCGGCATTGGCCGGAGTTCGTCCGGATGTTGTCAAACGAGCAAAACAAATTCTTCAAGAAATCGACGAAGGTGGTATCGAGCGATATACCGCTCCGCAAACGGTTGTCCCGCAAGAGGATCAAATCAGTTTGGGATATATGGAGCAGTGCGCGATCATTGATCGATTGAAGGAAATGGATGTCAGTACGCTGACACCCATTGAAACTATGACAATTTTGTATGAGTTATCGCAGAAAGCAAAGGAGCTTTAAATATGCCTAAAATTCAAGTTTTGGATCAAGACATAGCGAATAAAATCGCCGCCGGTGAGGTGGTGGAGCGGCCAGGGAGTGTCATCAAGGAATTGGTGGAAAATGCGCTGGACGCTGACGCGAAACATATAACGATTGAGATCCAAAACGGCGGAATTACCATGATGCGTGTTTCCGACGATGGATGCGGTATGAATCGCGATGATGCAAGAAACTGTTTTTTGCGCCATGCGACAAGTAAGATTAAAAACATTGCCGATCTGTATGCCATCGAAACACTTGGGTTTCGCGGTGAAGCACTTGCGGCAATCTCTGCTGTTTCCAAAGTGGAACTGATCACCTCAGACGGCGAAAGCGGAACCCGACTTGAATTAGAAGGTGGTAAAGAGATTTCCTGCGATGAGACAGGCGCTCCGCAGGGGACTACCATCATTGTTCGGGAATTGTTTTTTAACACACCCGCGCGTATGAAATTTTTAAAATCGGATCGTTCGGAAGCGGCATACATTGCCGCTTTGATCGATCGTCTTGCACTATCCAATCCGCATGTTTCCTTTAAATTGATTCAAGATGGCAAACAGTTGCTTTCAACCGATGGTAACGGCAAATTATTGGATGTGATCTATGCGGTTTTGGGCAGAGATGTGACCAAAGGAATGCTTGCAGTGGATTCCACATTGGATCGCATTCGTGTCTATGGTTATGTTGGTGAGCCGACGGTTACCAAGAACAATCGAAACGCGCAGCTATGCTATATTAACGGCCGTTTGGTGCGCAGCCAAACTGTCTTTGCGGCAATAGATCAAGCATATCGTAACGATCTATTCCACGGCCGCCATGCTGTCTGTGTTCTTAAAATCACATTGCCTTATGGTTTGGTTGATGTCAATGTTCATCCGAGTAAAATGGAAGTGAAATTTTCCAATGAAAAGATGATTTTTGAAGCGGTTTATTATGCGATTAAAAACGCATTGAACAAGCAGACCTTGAAGAAAATCGACCAACCCATAGAAAAAAAGACTCCGGAGAACCCATTCAAGGCTGTTAATACCATTCATCAAGCGCCGAAAACTGTTTCTCCTGCGGTTTCTGTTTTTGAGAAACCGATAAACATTCAACCCGAAATTAATAAAGCCAAAGAAACGGTTTTTGATCAGGATCCGATCGTTACTTTACCCCCGAAATCATTGTTTGATTTGCAGGATCGGTCGGTTTTGCATGAAAATCCGATTTTAACAGAAGAGAAACCTGTCGAAACTGTTGCTCAACAGGAATCGGTTAAAAGAGAACCCGAAAAACCGAACGTTCGTTTTGTGGGCGAACTATTTCGCTCTTATATCGTTGTCGAGTATGGCGAACAGATTTTGTTAATTGATAAACACGCCGCGCATGAACGAATGATTTTTGAACGATTGCTAAAAGAAAGTTCCGCCGGAACTAATTTCAGCCAGCAGTTGTTGGTGCCCGAAAGCGTTCAATTAAGTCCCGATGAATTAAGCTTTGCGCTTGAAAATGCGAAGGCTTTTGGTAAGCTTGGATTTGAGTTGGATGCGTTTGGTTCTCGTCAGATTTTATTGCGCAGTCGACCGAATTTTATTTCCAATACATCTGCTATTGAAGCGTTTGGCGAAATTTTAAATGATTGGATGCGAGGCGGAAACAGTCAACGAACCGAACGGGAAAATCGTGCATTTAAGACCATAGCGTGTAAAGCGGCCATCAAAGCGGGAAATATCAATGATGATATGGAACTCAAAGCATTGGTGAAAAAACTGATTGAAGATGACGATATTCACCAATGTCCGCACGGTAGACCGGTAGCGCTTTCATACAGCAAAAAGGATATTGAGAAAGCATTTAAACGAATTTAGGAGATCATGATGCAAAAAGTTATTGCCATCGTTGGCCCGACGGCATCCGGGAAGACAGCGTTATCTGTGGCGCTTGCAAAGCATTTTAATGCCGAAATCATCTCTGCAGATTCTATGCAGATATACCGCGAAATGAATATCGGCACCGCCAAGCCCTCGATGGAAGAACGGCAGGGGATAGCCCACCATTTGATGGGCCATGTATCGGTTGAAGATTCATATAACGTGGCAACATATGTGAAAGAAGCGCGGTTGATCCTTGAAGACCTAAAACAACGCGATGTTCTCCCTGTTTTTTGCGGCGGAACAGGTCTTTATTTAGATCATCTGATGAACAACACAGATTTTTTTGACATTCCGTTTGATGCATCTATTCGTGAGAAATATGAATTGCTTGCATACGAAAAAGGAAATGATTTCATCTATAATTTACTTTCTTTAAAGGATCCAAAATTAGCTCAAAAGCTTCATCCAAACGATACAAAACGTGTTATTCGAGGCTTGGAAGTTTTGGAAATTACAGGAAAGAACTTATCCGAATTACAGCAAGAAAGCCGCGGAGAACCTTTGTTTGATGTACTTTACATTGGTTTGAATTTTAAAGATCGTTCGTTGTTGTACGACCGCATAAATCAGCGTGTTGATTTAATGGTCGAGCAGGGGTTGATTGACGAAGTTCAAAAGTTGAAGGTATCTTTTGCTCTTTCCGATACTGCGCGAGCGGCGATCGGCTACAAAGAATTATTGGATTGTATGGATGCGGATACTTCCTTGGATGATGCTATTGATTTAATCAAGCAAAAAAGCCGCAATTATGCCAAAAGACAACAAACCTGGTTTGGAAGAAATAAAGATATTCACTGGTTTTATCGCGATGAACAATGCGACGAAGTGATTTTGGCCCAATCAATCGAATTGGCCGAACATTTTTTAAAAGGAGAAAAGGAATGAAGACCGGCGGGCTTACATTTATCAGAATCATTATAGCGGTTCTTGCGATCTTTGCCTTGGTTGTTATTGGATACCAATTATATAAGTATAACTTTGTATCAATCAAAACCGAAAGCGCGGTTATGGGCGAGCTGGAAGAGGTAGTGAAATCCACGGGGTTATTTTTTCGCAACGAAAAAATCATCGACCGCCGCGGCTACGAATATTTTGACGTTATCCGCGAAGAAGGAGAGCGTGTCCCGGCGAGTGGGGTAATTGCCCGCATATATAACGATGAAGCATCGGCGAAAAAGCAAAAGAAAATTCGCGAGCTTGAAGCAAAAATCAAAACCTATGAAAATGTCATTTCCAATTCCGGCTCCTATCAAAGCTCTATTGCAAGCATCGACAGTGAGATTTACAGCAATCTGCAAAACATCGCTTATTTGGCTCAAAAAGGAGATAGTTCTGTATTTTCAGATGCAGATTCCTTGATGGTAGAATTAATGAAAAAGAAAATTGCCTCGGGCGATTTGGTGCATTATGATTCTGTATTGAAAAATCTGCGAGACGAAGAGAGAAGATTGAAGGCTTCTATTCAAACCAGCGGCCAAACCATTTCTACGGACAAAAGCGGGTATTTTTCTTATGGACTTGATGGATTAGAGTCGCAATTTTCTTTGGCGGCAATGAATGAATTATCAACTGATAATTTTGACTCCATGCTGGAACAATGCAAAAAAGCAACTCCGGCGGCAGATGATCTTGGAAAAATAGTTTACGATAGCAGATGGTCCTTGGCATTAAAATTAAAGACCAAGGATATTACGTTGCTGGAAGCAGGCGATGTTGTTTACATTCGTATTCCGTCCTACGGATCTGAGCGAATTAAATGCACCGTCGCCGAAATCAGAAAAAACGGAGAAGAAAGTATCGTTATTTTAGAGTCGTCTGTTATCAACGATAATATTCTTACGTTAAGAAACGAAGAAATCAGTTTGATTATCAAGACCTATAAAGGAATACAATTACGCCAAAGTGCGTTGAGAAAAGTGGATGGCGCAGATGGTGTTTTTGTCAAAGTGGGTATGCTCCTTCGTTATAAAGAAGTTGAGATTTTGTATAACGATGGGGTAAATGTAATCGTTAATTATGATGCAACGGCCTCCGGCGGTCTGCGCATCTATGATCAAGTGGTCTATAAAGGTTCTAACCTTTACAGCGGAAAGGCGGTTTCAGATGGATAAACCAATGATAAAAGCGAATCTTGACCGCATTTTTGGCGCTGTTTCCAACACAAATACTGAATTGATCGCTGTGACAAAGACAAGGACGGTTGATGAAATCAATTTTGCCATTGCGTGCGGTATAAAGCACATTGGAGAAAATCGTGTTCAGGAGCTCCTTGAAAAATATGACCATATTGAAAAAAATAATGTTTCCATTCATTTGATTGGACGACTACAAACAAATAAAGTGAAATATATCATTGATAAAGTGGATCTCATTCATTCTGTCGATTCATATAAGCTTGCTTGTGAAATTTCAAAAAGAGCTCAAAATGTCGGCAAAATCCAAGATATTCTGGTTGAAGTTAATATTGGCAATGAAGAATCAAAAGGCGGTGTGAATCCAAATGATCTTTTGGAATTTATCTCAACTGTGGCAGAATTGGAAGGAATTCGAATTCGCGGTTTAATGTGTATTCCGCCAAAGATTCAAGAGAATGGGTCAAATTTTAAATATTTTTCAAATTTGAAGCAATTGTCAGTTGACATAAATGATAAAAAGATAGATAATGTTAGTATGAATATTCTCTCTATGGGGATGTCGGATGATTTTGAAGATGCAATTAAAGCCGGCAGCTCCTTTATACGCGTAGGCCAAGGAATATTCGGAGCAAGAAATTAAACGGAGGTATTAATATGAGTAAATGGGATAAAATCAAGCAGGCGATCGGTATCCCTGATGATGAGGATGAGTTTGTATCTGCCGATGAGATTGCAGAAGAAAAAGAAAGCGGTTCTGCCATCAGTTCCAAAAAAGACACATATCGCTCCGCAGGTAAATCTGCCACATCTTATGCGGGTGGGCAAGTGAATATGGTAATCATTCGGTCAAGCGATTATAGTGATGCCCGCACGGTTGCGGATCACATTTTATCAAATCGTGCCGTACTTTTAAATCTTGAAAATTGCAATAAAGAAATGGCACAACGCATTCTTGATTTTTTAAGCGGTGTTGTCTATTCTCAAGGCGGCGATTTGCAGCGTGTCGCTCATAGCACATACGCTGTCACACCTAAAAATGTCGGTTTGCAGGGCGAACTTGCAGAAGACTATCGTACTGAGGAGTTTTGATTTTGCTGTCCTTTATAGTTTATTTATTTAGTCGTTTGATCAGCTTTTACGCGGCAATAATGTTAATCTATTGCTTGGCGGGGTGGTTTGTACGCGATCCAAATAATAAGTTTATGCGTATCCTCGCTTTGGTGACAGAGCCGCCGTTGGTACCGATCCGTCGATTTTTGTGGAGATTTGAATTTTTTAGAAATTCCCCGGTAGATTATTCTCCGTTGGTCCTATTTTTGGTGCTCAGAGCACTGGTTGGATTTATTGGTCAAATTCCGGGGTGGTTTCGTTGAGCGAACGAGATTTTTTAAAGGCGAAAATCAATGACCTGATTGGTCGATTTGAAGGTGGAGAAGAGATCGTCTTTTCTTCATTCTTAACCGCCGAAGAAGTAATGGTGGCGAATAATTTATGCTCAAAATACCACATACCCCACACATTTTTGGGCGGTTATGCTGAGTGTGAGCGCAAAATCTTAGCCATATCCGCTTTGGAAGAAATTGAAATTAAAGAACGGTGTCCGATTGTGCTGTTGAAGATTGAATGTGCGGAACTGTCGTCGATTTCAAACAGAGATGTTTTGGGTTCTTTGATGGGGAGCGGAATTCGCCGTGAAATGCTTGGCGATATCATTGTTCGCCAGGGAATAGCTGTGTTTTTTGCGCTGAACCAAATTTCGGATTTTTTGATTCAAAACATTAAAACAATAGGCAGATATAAAGTTCAATTAACGGTTGCGGAAGATCGGTTTGAAATTCCGCCGCCTGTTTATGAATATCAGCGTGTAACTGCTGCTTCATTGCGCTTGGACGCGATTGTTTCAAGTCTATCGCACATTTCGCGCGATCGGGCGAGTGAACTGATAGAAAATAAGATGGTGCAAATTAATCATATACCATCGGAAAAGAAAACAAAGGAAATTCATGCAGGCGATTGCCTTGTGGTTCGTGGGATCGGCAAGTGGATCATCGACGAATGCGGGGAACTTTCCAAAAAGGGAAGGATAGTATTGCGTTGCAGAAAGTATATTTAGGAGGAAATAAAGATGTTGAACCCTGATGCAATTCAAAAGAAAGAATTTGAGCAAAGCGTACTCGGCGGATATCGCAGAGACGAAGTGGATGCCTTCTTGGATGAAATTGAAGTTGATTATCGAAAACTTTATATTGAGAATACCGAGTTGGTGGAAAAGTTAAAGGTATGCCTTGCGAAGATCGAAGACTATAAAAGAGACGAAGGATTTTTAAAGACCGCGATCATTAATGCGCAAAAACTGAATGATACTACCTTAAAAGAGATTGAAATGCGCGAAAAAGAGGTAGAGATTTCCAGCAAAGAAAAGGCGGCCGAGATTATTTCCGCTGCAGAAAAAGAGGCGGAGGTTATCATTAAAAAAGCAGAGGAAGAGAGCGCGGATGCGATTCGAGCTGCGCAAGAAAAGTGCAAGAATGAGATTGCAGATGAGCGAAAAACTGCCGATGAAGCCATTGCAAAAATTCGTTCTGAAATTGATTTTGAGCAAAATAAACTGGATGTTTTGCGCGGTCAGGTTGCAGAATTCAAAAATACAATTATTGAGCTGTATAAGGCACACCTTACATCGATTTCCAAATTGCCGGAGTTTAAAGCATCTGAACCTGTCGCCAAAGAAGAACCCGAGACCCCTGTTCAAGAGGAAGAGCCTGCTCCCGTCCCTGTGAGCGAACCGGTGGAGAAGGTGGTAGTTGAACCCGAGGTTCAGCCCGAGAAAAAAGAGACGAACGAAAATACAGTCGAATTTAAAGTGCAAGAGAAGCAGAAAGAAGTTTCGGACGATGAGGATCCATATGCCGCGAAACAAATTCGCTTTGAAAACTTAAAATTCGGCGTAGATTACGATATTAACGAAGACGAGTAAGAGGGTATTTGGCATTGATGTCGTTTTTGAGAAAAAAATACTGGATCTTTTTATCAATAATCCTTGTAGCATTAGATCAACTTACGAAATATCTTGTTAATGCAAGAATTCCTATCGGCGAATCGGTTGAAGTTATCCCTCATTTTTTCCATTTAACCCATGTTCGTAATGAAGGCGCAGCAATGGGCATGTTGCAAGGGCAACGCTGGATTTTTATGTTGTTTACAACGATTGTGATCATCGCCGCCATTATAATTATGTTTAGCGGTAAAATCAAAAATCATTGGGGGATTGTTGCGGTCTCGCTTGTTTTATCGGGCGGGATCGGCAATATGATCGATCGGTTGATTTTGGGCGAAGTGATCGATTTTTTTTCGTTTGTATTTTGGGGATATGAATTCTATGTTTTTAACGTTGCTGATATTTTTGTCTGTTGCGGCGTAGCCATTTTGGCGATATATATTCTGCTTTCCAAAGATTTTGATTCCCACAATATGGCCGAGGATCATAATGATGAAGCGGTTTGAGTTTAAGGCAAATGAGTCCGGAACTCGCATAGATGCCTTTTTAAGCGGTGAACTTCAAGATGTTTCTCGCTCTCGCATTGAACAATTAATTAAAAGTGGCAATGTCAAGGTGAATTCAAAGGAAGTGCCAAAGAGTTATCGCATCCGAATGGACGATTTTGTTGAGGTTATTTTGCCTCCGCTTGATGATCCTCTGCCGCAACCTTGCCCAATGGATTTGGACATTGTCTATGAGGACGAGCATCTCTTGGTTGTAAATAAACCCAAAGGTTTGGTGGTTCATCCTGCGCCGGGACATAGCGGAGATACGCTCGTAAATGGTTTGCTGGCTCATTGCAAGGATAGTCTATCCGGAATTAATGGGGAAAAGCGCCCCGGAATTGTCCATCGTATTGATAAAGATACAAGTGGTTTGCTGGTTGTTGCAAAAAGCGATCTGGCCCATCAAGGTCTCTCAGCACAATTTGAAACCCATAGTATTAATCGTATTTATGAGACCGTTG
Organism: uncultured Clostridia bacterium; assembly: GCA_937881855.1. GTDB lineage: Bacteria > Bacillota > Clostridia > Oscillospirales > QAKW01 > QAKW01. Next base: position 127,670 of record CALGEL010000059.1, read on the forward strand.
TACTTGGCAGAATGAACGAGAAGGATGGAATGGTAGATGCTTCAATCGGTCGCAGTACCAAGGACCGCAAAAAAATGGCAGTTGGAATGAAAAACTCCAAACGAGCGATCACCCATTATCATGTATTAAATCAATACAATGGGTTTGCTCATTTATCTTGCAAACTTGAGACCGGAAGAACCCATCAGATCCGCGTTCATTTATCGTCGATCGGCCATCCTGTGTTGGGTGATGAAGTTTATGGGTATAACACCAACAAAATCAAGCTTGATTTTGAAGGGCAATGTTTGCATGCAAAAGTTCTTGGTTTTGTCCATCCGATTACAAAAGAACACTTATATTTCGAAAGTGAACTTCCCGAATATTTCAAAAATGTGTTGACAAAGATAACCAATTTATGATATATTTTGCTTAGATTGATCGATCAATACAAAATTTAATAATGGGGTGCTGAGTCAAACTCGGCTGAGAGGGCAAATGTTTTTGCCTAACCCACGAACCTGATGCGGGTAATGCCGACGTAGGAACCATAAAATTCTTTGATTTATTGTGCTCTGCGCGGATATTACGTGCAGAGCATTTTATTTTTGGAGGATGATTATGAAAAGAAAAAATCTACATATGCTTGTCGAGAGTGCAATTATGCTGACTATGGGCGTAGCGCTCGAATTTATCAGTAAAATTTTTATTCCGGAGCTTCCCTTTGGCGGTCAAATAACAATCGTCAATATGCTACCGATCCTGCTGATATCTTATCGTCACGGTGTCAAATGGGGTCTGTTTTCTTCGTTCGTTTATTCTTTGTTGCAGATTGCACTCGGCTTAAAGACGGTCACCGCAGCATTTCAACCCGGTTATTTTGGCGAGTCGGTGTTGTTGGTTAATGCAATTATTATGTTAGTGTTAGACTATATTATCGCTTACACTGTGTTAGGTTTTGGCGGTATTTTTCGGAATAAGATTAAAAATCCTGCAATTTCTTTATCACTTGGCAGTGTTGTTGCGCTCACATTGCGATATGCGGCGCATATTTTGTCGGGTTACATTTTGTTTTCCGGTTGGGCAGAGTTGTTTTTTACACAAGAAGGCTTTCCTGCGTGGGGGGCAACGCTTGTTGAAAGTGTTGGCTCCAATATGTTAGGATTGATTTACAGCGTCGTCTATAATGGTATGTATATGATTCCGGAAATCGTTTTGACGACAATCGCCGCTGTCATAATTTCTAAATTTTCCAAGATAGTCACAAAAGTAAATTAAGCAAAAAAAGAAACAATCGGTACCGATTGTTTCTTTTTTTATATTTTACTTTACAATACTTTATTATTATATTATAATAAAACTGATATATTCTATAAATAGGAGTGTAATTCTATGAGTCAAACAGCGTACAAAAGAATTCTTTTAAAACTTAGCGGAGAAGCATTGGCAGGCGCCGGTAAAACAGGCATTGATTTTGATTATGTATTGAAGATTGGATCCTATATCAAGCAGTGCGTTGAAAAAGGGGTGCAGATCGCCATCGTTGTTGGTGGCGGCAACTATTGGCGCGGCAGAAGCAACCAGCAAATGGATCGCACTCGTGCGGATTATATTGGTATGCTTGCGACTACGATGAATGCGTTGACAGTGCAAGATGCATTGATTCAAAACGGTTTGGAATGTCGTGTAATGAGTGCCATTGAAATGCGCCAGATTGCCGAGCCCTTTATTCGCAACCGTGCAATTGCTCATTTGGAAAAGGGTTACGTTGTCATTTTTGCCAGCGGGACAGGTAATCCTTATTTCTCTACCGATACTTGCGCCGCATTGCGTGCCGCTGAAATTAATGCAGAGGTTATTTTTAAAGCTACCAATGTGGATGGTGTATATACCGCGGATCCCAAAAAAGATCCCAATGCAAAGAAGCTTCATCACATTCGTTATATTGATATTTTGAGAGATCAATTAAAAGTAATGGACAGCGCCGCTGCCGCGTTATGTGATGAAAACAATATTCCTATTTATGTTTTTGATATGTCCGATCCGGCAAATATTGTTCATGCTGTGATGGGCGATGATATTGGAACAACTATTGATAATAAAGGAGAATAAGAAAAATGGCAAACTATGTTGAATTTGAAGAAAAAATGAAAAAAACTTTAACTGCTTTGGGCAATGATTATGCCGGCCTTCGTGCCGGTCGCGCGAACCCCGCTGTTTTGGACCGCCTTCGTGTTGAATATTACGGAGCATCCAGCAAGATCAATGAGGTGGCGGCAGTTAGCGTTCCCGAGCCTCGCATGCTGATGATTCAACCTTGGGATGTTACTGTTTTGAAAGAAATTGAAAAGGCAATTTTGGCTTCGGATATCGGAATTACTCCCACTACCGATGGTAAAGTTATTCGCTTGACCTTCCCGCAACCCACCGAAGAACGCCGCAGAGAACTTGCAAAGGATGCAAAAAAATTCGGTGAAGAAGCCAAGGTTGCGATCCGCAATGTTCGTCGCGATGCATTGGATAAGTTCAAAAAGCAGGAGAAGGCGCATGAAATCACCGAAGATGACCTTAAAGGCATTGAAACCGATATCCAGAAGTTGACGGATAAATATATTGCAGAAATCGATAAGATGGTTTCTGAAAAAGAAAAGGAGATCATGGCTGTTTAATATCAGCTGTGCGAAATAATGAGATTTTTTCGTGATAAAGAAAAATCAATAGATCCAAATCGCCTTCCAAACCATGTTGGCATCATTATGGATGGAAACGGCCGATGGGCGCAGAAAAAGGGATTACCCCGCTATGCCGGCCATATTGCCGGTGCTAAGGTTTTTAAGACGATTGCATATTATGCGCGGGATATTGGCTTAAAAAATCTTACTGTTTATGCCTTTTCCACCGAGAATTGGTCGCGCCCCCAAGAAGAAGTTTCTAAAATAATGACCGTTTTGGAAGAATTTATCGACGATGCTTTGAATACCTTTGAAAAGGAGCGTGTTCGGATCCGCTTTATTGGAGATTTATCTGTATTTACCGGTATACTTCGCGAAAAGATGGATCGGATTGTTGAGGTGACAAAGGATTTTAAGGGTCTGAACCTTAATATTGCGATGAATTACGGCGGGCAGCATGAAATTGTTCATGCTGCTCGAAAAGCAGCGCAAGAGATTTTGAATGGAAATTTGAATGTGGAAGATATCACACCCGAAATGTTTGGAAAAATGTTATATTTTGACGATTGTGATTCAGTGGATTTGGTGATTCGACCCAGCGGTGAAAAACGCCTTTCAAATTTCTTGCTTTGGCAGTCGGCATATGCTGAATTTTGGTATTCGGATATATTGTGGCCCGATTTCAAACCAAAAGATTTGGATCAGGCAATTATTGATTTTCAAAAAAGAAACAGGAGGTTTGGCGGAGTATGAAAGAAAACTTCATAAAAAGACTCTGGACGTCTTTGATTATACTTGGCGTCTTTTTGCTGTTGTTTGCAATCTCCGCATTTTCTCCGTTTTTTGAAATTGCCATTGCTGCATTGATTTGCATTTGTATTTATGAGGCTCTGACCTGTGTCGGATGCGCCACAAACAAGAAATTAATATGGCCGAGTTTGATATACGGAATGTCTGTACCGCTCTCTTTTCTGTTTAGAGATTTATTGTATCCCGGTCGCAACCCGTATTATGGAGTAATATTCATCTCGTTTATTTATTTGGTCTTTTTATTTATCATATTGATGATCAATTTTGACGAGACTAATTTTGGCGACGCAACGATAACAATGTTTATAACGTTTGTTATAACATGCTTTATGAGCAACATTATTTTTATCCGCAGAATTGCCGATAATGGTTTTTTCTTTATGGTATTATGCATCGTTTGCTCCGCGTGGTGCACCGATATTTTTGCATATCTGACCGGTATTTTGATTGGCAAACGTCGTCCGTTTAAAAAAATCAGCCCCAAAAAATCGGTGGAAGGCTGTATTGGCGGTTCGTTGTTTTCCATTGGCTTCTTTTTGCTGTTTTGTCTGATCTATCAAAAGATGACAATGGTTCAGGTTGATTGGCTTTTAGCGGCAATATACAGCTTGTTGTGTACAATCATTGGTCAAATCGGCGATTTATCGTTCTCCTACATTAAACGTTCTTATGGTGTCAAAGATTTTGGTAAGATCCTGCCCGGTCACGGCGGATTTTTGGATCGTATGGATAGCCTTATCTTTATTGCACCTATGTTTTATGCACTAATTAATACAAAAAGTTTTATTGGATAAGATATAAGATGAAGACAATTTCTATTTTAGGCTCAACCGGTTCCATAGGCACACAAACTCTGCAAGTGTGTGAAGATCTCGGTATTCGTGTTGCAGGGGTCAGTGCCGGAAGAAATATCGAGCTGCTGGAAAAGCAAATTCGCAAGTTCAATATTGGTGTCGCATCGGTATATGACTCTAATGCGGCCGATCTTTTGCGCGAAAGGCTGTCGGATTTCCCTTGTAAGGTATATTCGGGCGAAGAAGGAAACTGTATTGTCGCATCTTTGCCGCAGGTCTCGATTGTCGTGACTGCGATGATGGGGATGATTGGATTAAAACCGACCCTTGCCGCAATTGAAGCGGGTAAAGATATTGCACTTGCGAACAAGGAAACTCTGGTTTGTGCAGGTCAAATTGTCATTCCTGCCGCCAAGAAAAAAGGCGTAAAGATATTGCCTGTTGATAGCGAACATAGCGCAATTTTTCAATGCTTGCAGGGGGCAGGGGAAAACAAAATTAAAAAAATTCTTTTAACCGCATCCGGTGGTCCGTTCTACGGAATGACTTCAAAGGACCTGGAATCGGTCACCTTAGCAGACGCTTTAAAACATCCCAATTGGAGCATGGGTTCTAAAATCACAATCGATAGTGCAACATTGATGAATAAAGGCCTTGAATGGATGGAGGCAAAATGGCTTTTTGATTTGAATGACGATCAAATTCAAGTTGTTGTTCATCGAGAAAGTATTATCCATTCGGCAATAGAGTTTGAAGATGATTCTGTCATCGCTCAAATGGGAGTTCCGTCGATGTATTTACCGATCAAGTATGCGTTGACATATCCAAAACGAATTTCGAGCGGATCGAATGCATTATCTTTGTTTGGAAAAACATTGAGTTTTGCCGAGCCCGATGAGAATACATTCCGCTGCTTGAAACTTGCCAAAGAAGCGAGCAAAAATGGCGGTCTTTACCCGACCGTATTGAATGGAGCCAATGAGCAGGCGGTCGATTTGTTTTTGAAAAATAAGATTAGCTTTAATAAGATTTCATCTTTGGTTGAAAAGGCGCTTTCATATGTTCCCGGCGGCAACGCAACGGATCTGGATTGTGTTCTTTCTGCTGATGCAATGGCCAGAGCGTGTGTTCTTAATGAATTTGAGAAGGGTACTTTTTGATGCAGATTGTAATTAACATCGTTGTTACGTTATTGGTTTTCGGTGTTTTGATTTTATCCCATGAAGCAGGCCATTTTTTTACAGCTGTATGGGCAAAAATCAAGGTGCATGAGTTCTCTATCGGTATGGGCCCTGCGATCTATAAAAGAGAAGGGAAGTTATGCCGTTTTTGTATTCGCGCTTTTCCAATCGGCGGGTTCGTTCAAATGGAAGGCGAGGACGGAGATAGCGTCGATGAAAATTCATTTACAAGTAAGCCGAGATGGAAGCGCTTTTTAGTTCTTGTCATGGGCGCGGCAATGAACATTCTGATGGGATTTTTATTGATTTGCTGCATTAATGCATCAATTTCCGCTTATCCCACCACAACAGTTGCCGAATTTTTACCCGAGGCTGTTTCTGTTCATGATGGCTTAAAGGAAGGCGATAAGATTGAGAAAATTGACGGTTATCGCATTTTTTCCTATATGGATATTTCTTATGCGCTTACAAGAAACAGTAAGGCGAAGAATTTCGATGTCACCGTGTTGAGAGAAGGAAAGAAAGTTCTTTTGGAAGATGTTTCTTTCCCCAAAATCGAAGATCCGCAGTACGGCACTTTTTTTGATACAGATTTTAAAGTGTTTGGTGAAAAACGAAATATATTATCTGTGTTCCGTTATTCTGCGGGATATACTCTTTCGGTATCCAGATCCATTTATTCTTTTGTCGGATCATTATTTACCTTTAAAGCCGATTTAAATCAAGTCAGCGGACCGATTGGTACTGCCGAAGTGATCGGTAAGAGTGCAACGGTTGGTTTGAGTTCTTTACTGCTTGTCGTTGCGATGATCTCCATCAACTTGGGCGTAATGAATTTATTACCGTTTCCTGCGTTAGATGGGGGGCGCATTTTGCTTCTTATTATCGAAGCAATACGAAGAAAACCGCTCAATCCGAAAATTGAAACCGCTTTAAATGCTATCGGATTATTTTTATTAATGGGATTAATGGTGCTGGTTGCACTCAAAGATATTATAAATCTATTTTAAGGAGGGATTGTTTTGGCTAGAATTGTTGAGGTCGGAAATCTAAAATTTGGCAGTAAAAAGATCTTTGTTCAGTCGATGTTGAGCACACCTGCCGGTGATCATGATGCGGCAATTCAGCAAGCAATCTCATTGGAAAAAGCAGGATGCGATGTGCTGCGATTAAGCGTTCCCAATAAGGAATCTGTCGAAACAATTCGTCGATTAAAAAGCGTTGTCTCGATGCCGATTGTGGCAGACATTCATTTTGATTATCGTCTTGCAATTGCATCGGTGATGGCCGGTGCAGATAAAATCCGAATTAATCCCGGTAATATTGGCTCAGAAGAAAAGGTGCGAGCCGTTGTCGACGCGTGCAAAGAAAAGAAAATTCCCATCAGAATCGGGGTCAATGGGGGATCGCTGGAACGAGAACTCTTGGAACGTTATGGCTCGCCAACCCCCGAAGCGCTGGTGGAAAGTGCGATGCGCCATGTTCGTATTTTAGAGCGGTTGGACTTTCACGATATTGTGATTTCCATCAAAAGTTCAAATGTTCAGACAATGATCAAAGCGTATCGATTATTATCTAAGGTTTGCGACTATCCGCTTCATCTTGGCGTTACTGAAGCGGGAACCAAAGACATGGGTGTTGTCAAAAATGCGATCGGTATCGGCAGTCTGCTTGCAGACGGAATTGGATCGACCATTCGCGTATCGCTGACCGCCGATCCTGTGGAAGAAATTTATGCAGGACGCCGTATTTTGCGTGCTTTGGGCTTATTGGATGGCGCATGCCAACTGATTTCTTGCCCCACATGCGGTCGGACCAAAATCCCCGTAATCGAAATTGCAGAGCGTGTTGAAAGAGCATTGGAAAATAACACTCTTGGCTTAAAAGTGGCAGTGATGGGATGCGCTGTGAATGGCCCCGGAGAAGCCCGCGAAGCGGATATTGGCATCGCCGGCGGTGATGGGGAAGGGCTCATCTTTAAGAAGGGAAAAATAATTAGAAAAGTTCATCAAGATGAATTGTTTGATGCTTTAATGTTTGAAATAAAAGAAATGTCGAGAAATAATAATGTCGAATAAAAATTTATTGAGTTTTTTTAAGCGATGCACCTTCTCGGAAAGCGAAATTTCGTTGTTTGACGGTGCGATCGCCCATAAAGTTGAAGTCAATCAAGAACACCGAATTTTAAAGGCACATGCTGAATTAAAAAAGTATGTGTCTTTTTCCCACATTCAAGCTCTTGAAGAAAAGGTGAAATCTACATATGCATTAAATAGCGTTGAGATTATCCCGACATTTGAAGGGGTTGCGTTTGAAGCAAATCATTGGCCGGACATCGTCGAATGTTCCAAAAGAAAAAATGGAGGGGTTAACGGCTTTTTAAACGACTCTACCATTGAAATGAATGACTCCCAATTAACTGTATTTTTGAAATATGGCGGGTTGGACGTTATAAATGCTTTGGGTGTTGAAAAGACCCTACGCGATGTGTTTGCCGAATGGTATCGTTTGAATATCAATGTGGTGTTTGACGGATCAATTCAAGTGGATGATTCCAATCGTGTTGAGATTCCCGAACCTGCTGTCGAAGAGTTGCTTCCTCCGCCGGAACCGATTGCACCGCCCCAACCCAAAGAACCGGTGAAACGGGAGTGGAGACGGCCGGCCGCTGTTGTTCCCATGCCGAACATTCCGTTTTCTCCGACGGAGAATTTGATTTATGGAGAGCGTATCGGAAAAAACTTTTACGCTATGAATATGGTGAACCAAGTGGATGGAACCGTTTCTGTACTTGGAAACGTCTTTAAGTGTGATAGCCGTACTACCTGGGATCAAAAAAACGTTCGTTTTTCTGTGTTTGTCACCGATTATACAGGTTCCATTATTCTCAAATTTATGGTACCGGTCGATAAAGCTGAAGAAATATCCGGCAAGCTTAAATCCGGCGCTTCTATTGGGGCAACAGGGCAAGTGATGTATGATAAATACGAAGAGGATTATGTAATCAACGCAAAATGCGTGTTTGAATCCAAACACTCTGTTCGCCGCGATAATGCGGATGAAAAACGTGTTGAACTTCATTTACATACCAATATGTCTGCGATGGACGCTGTCAACAGCATTGATGATTATGTTCGCAGAGCCGCTTATTGGGGCCATAAGGCAATCGCCATTACCGACCACGGAAATTTGCAAAATTATCCTAATGCACAAGCGGCTGCCGAAAGCTGCGGCATTAAAATGATCTATGGCGTTGAAGGGTATTTGGTGGATGATACTGTTGAAGGATTTGATCCTCAAAATTCTTATAAACTTAAAACAACGCAGCGATATCATATTATTTTGTTGGTCAAAAATAAAATAGGGCTCAAACATTTATATGAATTGGTTTCAAAATCCAACATTGAGCATTTTTATCGCAGGCCTTTAATGTATCGGTCTGAGATCGCAAAATTGCGCGAAGGATTGATTATAGGAAGCGCCTGCGAAGCGGGTGAATTGTTCCGCGCAGTAGTCGAAGGAAAGAATAATACCGAATTAGAGCAAATTGCTTCCTTCTATGATTATTTGGAGATCCAACCGATTGGCAATAATGAATATATGCTTCGCAACGGAACGGCTTCTTCCGAAGAAGACCTTCAAAATTTTAATAAAAAGATTGTTCAACTTGGTGAACGATTGTCCAAGCCTGTGGTAGGTACTTGTGATGTTCACTTTCTCGACCCAAGAGATGAAATTTTTCGCCGCATTTTGATGGCGGGGAATGGATTTAGCGATGCAGATAATCAACCGCCGCTTTATTTCAGAACGACTGATGAAATGCTGCAAGAGTTTGATTATTTACCCTTTGAGCAAGCTCATAAAATCGTTGTTGATAATCCTGTCGCCATTGCTGATTCTGTGGAAGAATTGATACCGATACCGAAAGGTATGTATGCACCGGAATTGGAAGGTGCAGAGAAAGAATTATCCGATATCGCGTGGAAAAATGCATATGAGACTTATGGAGATCCGCTGCCCGAAATTGTTCGCGAACGCTTGGAGCGTGAGCTGAATTCTATCATCGGAAACGGATACGCTGTTATGTATATGAGCGCCCAAAAATTGGTTATGAAATCCAATGAAGCGGGATACTCTGTTGGTTCTCGTGGATCAGTCGGTTCATCCTTCGCGGCATCTATGGTGGGTATTTCCGAAGTAAACCCGCTGGCTCCGCATTACGTATGTAAAAAATGTAAATATAGCGAGTTCTTTACCGATGGTTCTGTGGGCTCAGGTTTTGACTTGCCGGATAAGAATTGCCCGAATTGTGGAGAGCCGATGCGCGCAGACGGACACGACATTCCTTTTGAAACCTTTCTTGGATTTAAAGGGGATAAAGTACCCGATATTGATCTGAATTTTTCCGGCGAATATCAATCAACCGCTCAAAAATATGTGGAAGAATTGTTTGGCGAAGGCTATGTTTTTAAGGCGGGGACCATTGGAACATTGGCAGATAAAACTGCCTTTGGTTATGTCAAAAACTATCTTAAAGAACGTGAATTAAAGTTAAATAAGGCGGAAGAGCAACGTTTGGTGGACGGCTGTGTCGGTGTTAAAAGAACAACCGGTCAGCATCCCGCCGGAATGGTTGTTATTCCGAAACAATTCAGTGTATACGATTTCTGCCCGATTCAGCATCCTGCTGATGATCAGGAATCGGATATTCTGACAACACACTTTGATTTCCACTCCCTTCATGACACTATTTTGAAGCTTGATGTCCTGGGACACGATGTGCCGACGCTTTTAAAGCACCTGGAAGATCTTACAAATTTGAAATTTGCCGATATTCCGATGAATGATAAAGAGGTATACAGCCTTCTTACCAGCCCAAAAGCACTTGGTGTTACACCGGAAGAAATTGAATGTGAAACAGGTACATTGGCATTGCCTGAGATGGGCACCCGATTTGTTCGTCAAATGATGGTGGAAGCCCGACCGAAAAACTTTTCGGAATTGCTTCAGATTTCAGGCTTGTCTCACGGTACAGACGTATGGATTGGTAACGCTCAGGATCTGATCCGCGAGGGTAAGTGCGAAATCAAAGACGTTATCGGTACTCGCGACAACATTATGGTTTATCTGATTCATAAAGGATTAGATCCGAGTATGGCTTTTAATATCATGGAAATCGTCCGAAAAGGCAAGGCGAAAAAGCAATTGTCCGACGAGATGATTGCGGCGATGAAAAGCCATGATCTGCCTGATTGGTATCTGGATAGCTGTCTTAAAATTAAATATATGTTCCCTAAGGCACATGCTGCCGCATATGTTATGGGAGCAATGCGTTTAGGCTACTATAAAATCCATTACCCCAAAGAATTTTATTGCGCCACCTTTACCGTACGACCCGAAGGGTTCAACGCGGTAGATGTCGCCAAAGGCGTTGAACATTTAAGAGGGGTTATTCGCGGATTAGAAAATCTTGGAAAAGCCAAAACTGCGAAAGATGATGAAACAATAAACACTTACCAAGTTGTTATTGAGGCTATGATGCGCGGAGTTCGTTTCTTACCTGTGGATCTCTATAAATCGCAAGCTACTCGCTTTACCATTGAAGAAGAAGGAATCCGTATGCCCTTCGGTGTTTTAAGCGGAGTGGGGGAAAATGCGGCATATAATATTGTGGCCGCCAGAGATGAAGGGGATTTCCTTTCTCAAGAAGAATTCCGCGTTCGTGCCGGAATTTCCAATACAGTTTTAGAGCTTCTGAATAAAGAGGGGGTATTTGGTGATATCCCTGTCAGTGCACAAATCTCACTTTTTGATTTTTAAGAGGTAATTATGAATTCAATCGATCAATTAATTTCTCGGTTTAATATTCCATACAGAACCGACTGTTCCTTTTCTGATCTTACTACATTTAAGGTGGGCGGAAAAGTGGATCTTGTTCTGTACCCCGAGACAGAAGAACAATGCATTGCCTTGATGACTTGGTCTAAAAAAGAAAAGGTACCCTTCATTTTCCTTGGGAATGGATCAAATGTTTTGGGCTCTGATAATGGTTATCGGGGGATTATCGTCAAAACCGATCGTTTGAATAAGATTGAATTGCTTGAAAATGGAATTCTTGCTGTTGGAGCCGGTGTTCGAGGTGTAAAGGTTTCTTCCTTTGCAGCGAACAATGGCCTTTCGGGCATTGAATTTTTGCACGGGATACCCGGAACGATTGGTGGAGCGATTTTTATGAACGCCGGCGCATACGATTGCTCGATCGATCAGGTCCTATTGCAGACTCGATACCTGGATGATGAAGGTAATGTGCATATTCTCAAAAGAGAAGATCATAATTTTGGATACCGAAAAAGCTTTTTTATGGAACATCCAAATTATCTGATTCTTGATGTTATGCTTCAATTAAAACCCGGAAATAAGGCGGAAATCGTCGCTCTTATTAACGATCTTCAACAACGCAGAAGAGAGAAACAACCATTGGAATTTCCAAGTGCAGGAAGCACATTTAAAAGACCGGAAGGCCACTTTGCCGGTAAATTGATTCAGGATGCGGGTTTAGGCGGATATTCCATTGGCGGAGCGCAGGTTAGCAGCAAACATTGCGGATTTATCATTAATTCCAATAATGCAACAAGTAGCGATATTCATGCTTTAATTCAACACGTTCAGGATGTTGTATGTAAGCAATTTGATGTAAAATTAGAGTGTGAAATTCGTTTTTTAGGCGAAGAATAAACAAATAGGAAGTGACTTTATGTCGTTTAGTTTCGATGTCAAAGAAGAACTGTGTAAAGTTCGGGAGAAAGATAATATTTGTAAAGCAGCCGAGCTCTATGGCATGGTTTTATTTGGTCAGACGGTTGAAGAAGATCAACTGAAAATTTCCACAGAAAATGTTTTGGTTATTAATCATCTGCAATCGCTCACAACTGAATTATTAGGTTTGTTTTTTGAAATGAACGAAATTGGTGTGACCTTTAATGCAACCCTGCACGGCTCCAATTTATCAAAGCTCTATCAAATGCTTCGAATGAAAGAAGATGCGGGGATTTCACTTGAAATTAAAGGTCATCTACTTCATTCTAAGGATCGATTTTTCGCTTTTTTGCGCGGAGCTGTCCTTTCCGGCGGATATCTTAGTGATCCTTTAAGCGGATATCATTTTGAACTGGTGACACCCTATTATTCAGTCGCCAAATCTCTGCTCGAATTAATGAATAGTCAAGGGATAACTTGCAAAATGGTGGTGCGCAGATCCAATCACGTGATCTATATTAAAGATAGCCAGCAAATTTATGATCTTTTATATCGTTTGGGTGCGCGTTCATCGGCTTTTGAATTGATGGATGTTAAAATCGAAAAAGAAACAAATAATAATAACAATAGGGTCGATAATTGCGCAGCATATAATATGGATAAGGCTTTAAACAAGGCGGTCGAGCAAATTCGGGCGATCGAAACAATTCAAGAAAAAAATGGTCTTTCGACTCTTCCCGAAGACTTATTATACGTTGCCATATTACGAAAAGAAAATCCGACCGCCAGCTTGACTGAACTATCAACACTCAGCAACGGTCGTATCAGCAGAGCGGGGCTGAGCAGAAAACTCAATAAAATTGTCGAATTTGCCAAAAAATAAAGGAACCGAAAATGACTGATTTCGTACACTTACATTTGCATACAGAATATAGCCTTCTGGATGGCGCCTGCCGTATAACCGAAGCGGTGGCAAAAGCGAAGGCGTTGGGTCAGTCTGCCCTTGCCATCACCGACCATGGTGTTTTATATGGTGCTGTTGACTTTTATAAAACGTGCAAAAAAGAAGGAATTAAGCCGATCATCGGTTGCGAAATTTATATGGCTCCCCACGGGAGAAAAGACAAACAATATAACCTTGACGGAAAATATTCCCACCTGATTTTATTAGCAAAAAATAAGGTTGGATACCATAATCTCGTAAAAATCGTATCACGCGGGTTCACCGAAGGCTTTTATTTCAAACCGCGCGCAGATTTTGAACTTTTAGAAAAATACAGCGAAGGATTAATCTGCCTTTCGGGCTGTATTGCAGGCTCCGTTCAGCAAAAATTATTGAACAACGACTATGAAGGCGCAAAGCAAGAAGCGTTGCGCTATAAATCTATTTTTGGTGATGATTACTATCTTGAATTGCAAAACCACGGTTATAAAGAAGATGCCGTCATTATTCCGGGCCTTTCAAGAATCCACCAAGAGACCGGGATATCAATGGTCGCCACCAATGATGCCCATTATATTAATAAAGAGGATTCCTATACCCAAAAGGTGTTAATGTGTATCCAAATGAATAAAACATTAAACGATGAGGATGCTCCGGGATTTGATACTGATGAGTTTTATCTCAAAAGCGGGGAAGAAATGGCCCAATTATTTGAGCATTATCCGGATGCAGTTTTAAACACCGTTAAGATAGCAAGAGAATGTAATTATGATTTTGAATTTGGCGAATTTCATTTGCCGAAATTTCAATTACCCAATGGCGAAGACGATAGTTTTGAATATCTGAAAAAACTTTGTTATAATGGCCTTTCCGAACGTTATAATATTATTGATGATCAACTAAAAAATCGCTTAAATTACGAGCTTGACACTATCCAAAATATGGGATATGTCGATTACTTCTTAATTGTCAGCGACTTTATTTCTTATGCCAAAAACAATCGTATTCCTGTTGGCCCCGGAAGAGGGTCGGCTGCCGGTTCTTTGGTTGCATACTGCCTTCGTATAACCGATATTGATCCGATAGAATATGATCTGCTTTTTGAACGCTTTTTAAATCCCGAGCGTGTAACAATGCCGGATATTGACATCGATTTTTGCTATGAACGGCGCGGAGAAGTCATTGATTATGTTGTCGAAAAATACGGTGCAGATAATGTCGCTCAAATTGTCACTTTTGGTACAATGGCTGCCAAACAGGCGGTAAGAGACGTCGGGCGCGCTATGGGAATGCCTTATGGTGAAGTCGATGCTGTCGCTAAAATGATTCCGTTTCGGCTCGGTATCACGTTAAAAGATGCAATTAATGAAGTTCCCACCCTAAAAGAATTGTACGAGACTAATCAGTCTGTCCGCAAATTGCTGGATCAAGCTTTGCGTTTGGAAGGGTTCCCGCGTCATAATTCTACCCATGCCGCAGGTGTTGTCATTACTGAAAAAGAGGTCAGCGATTTTGTTCCTGTCGCTGTCAATGGGGATGCTTCGGTAACCCAATTCTCTATGACGACTTTGGAAGAACTGGGCTTATTAAAAATGGATTTTCTTGGTCTGCGAAATCTGACCATTATTCGTGACACAGAAAAATTAATCTCTCAAATCGAGCCCGACTTTAAAGTCGATGATATTCCTTTGAATGATGCGGCTACCTTTAAGACCTTGGCAAGCGGCAATACAAGCGGTGTTTTCCAAATGGAAAGCCCGGGAATGCGCCAAGTTCTTATGCGGTTAAAGCCTTCGGAATTTGAGGATATTATCGCGGTCATTTCTTTGTATCGTCCCGGGCCAATGGAGTCTATTCCAACCTACATTGCTAATAAAAATAACCCTGAGAAGATCAAATATTTGACGCCGGAATTGGAGCCTATTTTAAAGGTCACTTACGGTTGTATCGTCTATCAAGAGCAGGTTATGCAAATCGTTCGTTCTCTTGCCGGTTATTCCTATGCGCGCGCTGATTTGGTGCGCAGAGCAATGAGCAAGAAAAAAAGCGATGTTATGGAGCGTGAAAGAGAAATCTTTTTGTATGGATCGGTAGATGAAGAAGGGAATATTTTGATCCCGGGCGCGCTCAGAAACGGAATTAAAAAGGATATCGCAAACAAAATTTTTGATCAAATGATCGATTTTGCAAAATATGCATTCAATAAATCCCATGCCACCTGCTATGCTAAGGTAGCCTATCAAACTGCCTATTTAAAAACGCATTATCAAAAGCAATATTTGGCTGCATTGATGACGAGCGTGATTGGCTCTACCGAAAAAACAGCGGAATATATTGAAGAATGCAGACGCTTAAATATCAATGTTTTACCGCCCCACATTAATAAGAGTTATTCCAGATTTCAAGCAACAGAAGACGGCATTGTGTTCGGCTTGCTTGCCATAAAAAATGTGGGTGTAAAAATGGTTCACGATATTGTGACTGAGCGAGAACAAAATGGGGAATATAAGGACTTTGTCGATTTTTGTTCGCGAATTTCGGATAAAGACATCAATTCCCGTGCCATCGACAGTATGATTAAATGCGGTGTATTTGACTGTTTTAATTTCAGCCGACGCCATCTTGCAATGATTCATGAGCCGCTTTTTAATAGCATCATAGCGGACAAAAAGGATCAAATTGATGGGCAGATCGGGTTGTTTTCGATGATAACTGAACCGGTTGATGCCGGAGCGCGTTATTTTAAAGAACCGCAGAAAGAATATGAAAAGTCCGTTAAACTTTCCTTTGAAAAAGAGTTGATGGGGATCCATCTTTCCGACAATCCCTTTGAACCATATCGACACATTTATCAACGCAAGGATATAACAAATTTTAGAGAACTCTTATCGGATGACACGAGCGACGGAGTTCAGGTTTGGATCTTTGCTCAAATTGATAACTATAAGTCGGTCAAAACAAAGACCGGATCTGAGATGGGATATTTGACGCTTTCTGATATTTCCGGTACAATGGAGGGAATCTTATTTCCGAAGGTTTACGCTTGTTTTCGAAATGGACTGAGTAAAAACAGCATGGTTTTTATCCGTGGCAAAATTCAAAAAGATGAAACTCGCGGAACAAAACTTTTAATTGATGAAATTCGATACCCGAGTGAAAAAGAATTAAAAGAAAAGACAAAACGGTTATATTTAAAACTTGTGTCCAAAGATTCTCATCAATACGAACAAGTCATAAAGATCCTTTCGGAATATTCCGGGATGCATGAGTGTATTTTATATTTTGCTGATACACAAAAAAGTGTCTCCACTTTAAATCGCTTTGGTATTGATATCAACGATCAACTTTTAAGTAGGTTAAGAATCATACTGGATGAAGAGAATATTGTGATAAAATAACATTGATTTTTAAAAATCAATAGTGTATAATTTCATTTAAAGTAAAAAATGAGGTAATGAAATGGATTCAAAAGTTAAAAAAATCGGTGTTCTTACCAGCGGCGGCGATGCGCCGGGTATGAACGCCGCCATTCGCGCAGTGGTCCGTGCAGCGCGCGCAAGGGGTATAGAAGTGGTTGGCATCAGAAGAGGTTATGCCGGTTTAATTGCGGGCGATATTATGCCTATGGATGCTCGCGATGTTTCAAATATTCTTCAAGCCGGCGGAACAACGTTGTTCTCAGCTCGCAGCAAAGAGTTTTGCACCGAAGAGGGATTGGAAAAAGCAGTTAATGTTTGCCGCGAGGTTGGAATTGAAGGGTTAGTAGTTATTGGCGGCGACGGTTCTTTCCGTGGCGCAGGAGCTCTTTCAGCAAGAGGTATTCCTTGCGTTGGTGTACCCGCCACTATTGATAATGACATCTCTTCTACCGATTATACTATCGGATTTGATACATGCATCAACTGTGTAGTAGATATGGTTGACCGCATTCGCGATACAATGAGATCCCATGAACGGTGTTCTGTTGTAGAAGTAATGGGTAGACACGCCGGTTATGTTGCTTTGCACGCAGGTATTGCCACAGGTGCGACCTTTGTTATGGTGCCTGAGATTCCTTGTTCTGTTGTAGATGTAATTAAAAAGATCGAAGAAGGGCGCAGATATGGCAAAACAAACTTTATTGTTATTGTTGCCGAAGGCGTTGGCCATGCAGAAGAGCTGTCTCGATATATTCAAGATACCACCGGTATTGTTACCCGCGCCACCATTTTGGGGCATGTTCAACGTGGCGGATCTCCCACCTCGCGCGATCGTGTTCTTGCCAGCCAGTACGGTAATTTTGCTGTCGAGCTTCTTGCAGCGGGGAAGAGCAACCGCGTTGTTGGTATAAAAAATGATGTGTTGGTTGATTTTGATCTTCACGAAGCGTTGGCTATGAAGAAAGAATTTCCGATGGATCTTTATGGTATGAGTGATATCATTTCCATTTAATTTTAAGATGCGCAGCCTACAAATTGAATGGCTGCGCATCTTTTTTTAAAAACTATTAAAAAAACTCTTGATTTTTTTATTAATATAGAATATAATAGATGCGTTCGATAAATGCCGGTGTGTTGGAATTGGCAGACGAGACGGACTCAAAATCCGTTGTCAGTAATGACGTGTGGGTTCAAGTCCCACCACCGGCACCATCCCTCAAGAAGTTTCTTGAGGGATTATTTTTTTAGTAGATGCCCAAAGCATTCAGTTCTTTCTTCATCCTTTTAATGTTTTCGATAGAACTTGGTATTAGTGGCAATCTGGGTGATCCGGCAGGAAGCCCCAATTCCTTCATAATCCCTTTGATCGGAATTGGATTTATTTCCGTGAATAGTGCGCGAATTAACGGAATTAATCGAAGCTGTTCCTTTGTTGCTAATTCGATTTGTTTATCAGAAAATAAAGTATGAATATTTTGAACATCCTTTGGTAGTATATTTGATATGACCGAAATTGTTCCGCAACCGCCGAGGGATAAAAAGGGTACGATCTGGTCATCGTTTCCGCAATAAACTGCAAGATCCGGGCAACTGGAACGAATATCTGCCAAACCCGAAATATCGTTACTTGCTTCTTTTAAGGCGATGACATTTGAATGTTGAGCGATCATCTTCATTGTTTGAGGTTCTATTTTAATTCCCGTCCGAGCAGGGACATTATACATAATAATCGGTAAATTTACACGATCTGCAATGAATGAATAATGGCGAATCAGCCCTTCCTGCGTTGTTTTATTGTAATATGGTGTCACAATCAGAAGCCCATCTGCGCCTCTTTTTTGAGCCTCTAAACTTCGTTTGATTGCCACATCGGTATTGTTGCTTCCGCTCCCTGCTATTAACGGTACGCGATGATTAATATAGTACGCAGACTTTGAGATCAACAAACTATATTCTTCAAAAGATAACGTGCTTGCTTCACCGGTTGTTCCCGCAATCACAATGGCTTGTATCCCGTTTTTAATTTGAAATTCGATTAATTCTTCCAAACCATCAAAATCAACGGTTCCATCGCTTTTAAATGGTGTAATCAGTGCTGTGGCGGCGCCTGTAAATAGTTTTGTGGACATGTTGTACCTCAAATAATAAAAATCTATTGAAATATTTTCTTGTTCCAATTATAATTTATGTTTAGATAGCATTTTTTGATTCAAATAAAATTAGTTTAAGTGGGTAATTAAAGTGACTGTTAACGATTTCGATTATCATTTGCCTGAAAATTTAATAGCGCAGACTCCGTTAGATTGCAGAGACCATTCGCGGCTTTTAGTTCTGCATCGCAATAGCGGTGAAGTGGAGCATAAACATTTTTATGATATTGTTGATTATTTAAATGAAGGCGATTTATTAGTAATTAATGATTCCAAGGTCATTCCGGCAAGAATATACGGGAACCGTGAGGGAACCGGTGGGGCTGTGGAAGTTCTGCTTTTAAAGGCAATGGAAGAAAATGTATGGGAAGTATTAGTGAAGCCGGGTCGAAAAGCGAAGGTTGGTCAAAAACTTGAGTTTAACGGCATAATGACCGGTGAAGTTCTGGAGATTTTGGACGACGGAAAACGAAAAATTCGCTTTACTCATAATGGCACTTCTATTTATGAAGTGTTGGATCAAATCGGAAAAATGCCGCTCCCGCCTTATATAACGGAGGAGTTGAAGGAACAAGATCGATATCAAACAGTATATGCGCGCGAATTGGGCTCTGCTGCGGCACCCACTGCCGGACTACATTTTACAAATGAATTATTGGAAAAGTTGCGCGCCAAAGGCGTGGAAGTGGCAACAGTTACGCTTCACGTTGGGTTGGGGACTTTTCGCCCTGTGAAGGTGGAAGAAATAACTGACCATATTATGCATTCGGAATACTTTTCAATTCCCAAAGAAACCATTAAAAAAATTGCTGAAGCCAAAGCGAACGGACGGCGTGTCATTTCTGTGGGAACTACAGCGACAAGAACGCTGGAAAGCGGTTTTGATTTTAATGGAAGATGCGTTCAGCCGTCGGGCGATACAAGCATTTTCATTTATCCCGGATATACATTCAAGGTGGTTGATGCTTTAATAACAAACTTTCATCTTCCTAAAAGTACCTTGATGATGCTTGTGAGCGCACTGGCAGGAAGAGATAAAATTATGGCTGCATATGCCGAAGCTGTTAAGGAAGAATACCGATTTTTCAGTTTTGGAGATGCAATGTTTATTTGTGATTGAGGTGAATCCTATGTTTCATTTAGATAAAAAAGTCGGCAATGCACGACGCGGTCGATTTGAAACGGTACACGGTACAATTCAAACACCGGTTTTTATGAATGTTGCGACCTGCGGCGCCATTAAAGGTGCGGTTTCAGCACTTGATCTGAAAGATTTGAAATGTCAGGTGCAGCTTTGCAATACCTATCATTTGCATTTGCGTCCGGGCGACGAAATTGTTCGCAAGCTTGGTGGCATCCACAAAATGACCGGTTGGAGCGGTCCGATTTTGACCGATAGCGGTGGATTTCAAGTATTTTCGCTTGCAAAGTTGCGGAACATTACCGAAGAAGGAGTAACCTTCGCTTCGCATATTGACGGACATAAGATTTTTATGGGACCCGAAGAAAGCATGCAAATCCAATCGAATCTCGGCTCAACCATCGCGATGGCGTTTGATGAGTGCGTAGAAAATCCCGCAAAATATGATTATGCAAAAAAATCGGCTGAGCGTACGGTTCGTTGGTTAATTCGAAGCAAAGAAGCATTGAAAAAATTGAACGCTAAGGAAGACGCTTGTAATCCGGCGCAGATGCTGTTTGCCATCAATCAGGGAAGCACCTATCCCGATCTTCGCATTGAACATATGAAAAAGATCGTTGAAGTCGGTGCAGACGGTTATGCTATCGGCGGTTTGGCTGTGGGCGAAACTGCGGAAGAGATGTATCAAGTTTTGGATGCTGTAATGCCATATGCACCGGAAGATAAACCTCGCTATTTAATGGGGGTTGGAACTCCGGTCAATATTTTAGAAGGAGTAGCGCGGGGCGTGGATTTCTTCGATTGCGTTATGCCTGCCCGCAATGCGCGTCATTCCCACTTGTTTACAAGTGGCGGTGTGATGAATTTATTAAACAAGAAATATGAGTTGGACGAACGACCCATTGATGAAAAATGCGACTGCCCAGCGTGCAGAAACTTCACGCGAGCCTATATTCGCCATTTATTCAAGGCGGGGGAGATGCTCGCCATGCGGTTGTGTGTAATGCATAACTTATATTTCTATAATGATCTGATGGAACAAATTCGTCACCACATTGAAGTCGGTGATTTTTACGAATGGAAAGATGAGCAAGTCAAAGTGTTTGGAAAACGAATTTGAGGTTGACAATAATTGGTTTATTTGATATAGTTTAAGCAATATATTTTAATAAAAAGGAGATTTCACAATGGAAGGTATTGGACAAATGTTGCCGATGATCTTGGTTCTTGTTGTAATGGTAGGATTTACATTCTTTATGTCGAGAAAGGATAAGAAACGCCAGCAAGAACGCAAAAATATGCAAAATAACCTTGAGGTTGGCGATCAGGTTCTGATGGAATGTGGGATTGTCGGTAAGGTAGTATCCACCAAGGATTTGGAAACTGTTGTTATCGAAACCGGCTCCGATAAGACCAAATTGCGTTTCAAAAGATGGGCGATTGCAGCAAAGATCGAAGATTAATGGCATAAATACATTTCGTCATCTCATATGTTTTATTAAAAACTATGAAGAGGTGCGGAAAATGAACAAAGAATCTACTAAAAAAATCACAGCGCTTGGCGTTGTGATTTTTTCTTTTGTCAGTATTTTAATTTACGCGTTGATTGTATTTTGTATTGACAGTTTGGCGGTGCTGTTGGTGCTAAAAACTCAATTATCAGAGAACTTTTTAAAGATAGGAAGCGTAGTAGCCTCGGGTGTCGGTTTGATAACGTCGACGGGGTTGATGACCGTTCAAACGAAATTAAAGGGAATTTATGCTGCGGCAATAATGTTTGGAATGGTGTTCATTATCAAAATTATTGGAAATGCATCATTGAACTTTGGTGGATATTTTACACTCAATGGATTTATCGGCATTTTGTTTTTAATCGTTTTTGCGTTAGCAGGGGGGATCCTTGGAAGCTTATTTAAAAAATAACTTGTCATTTTGCATAAATCAATAATTTAAGTTAAATAATTTTAATTTTGTTCTTGACAATCAAAAAACAACTGTATTTGGAGATTGTAACAAAAAAATATCTATATCTTGTGTTGTTTTATCTTTAAAACAATGGTTTACATAATCTTTTGTAGTTGGTTTACATAATAATTTTTGTCAGGTTTGACAAAAATTTATTATGTGATAAATTCTCCTTGATTTATATATTTTTTTAAGTTAAAATTAGTATTACTCTCCCAAAATATGATGACACGTTAATTTACATAATATTTTTGGAATAATAACGGACAAACCCTCATACCTTTTATTGAGGTGATCATAATGGGCCGTTTAATGTTGAAGATTAAAAATGATTTTGTCAATGAAATTCCGTTAATTCGCATTTATTCTATATTATATTTAGCGGGGATTTTTATAGGTACGATCGGTGTCATACTTTCCTTTGATGCGCTTTCCAATATACCTTCAGCCATCTTTACTACTGCGGATTCTTTGGAATTTGGCGGGATATTTTTTCAGCATTTTTGTTTTTTTCTGTCGCTGTACTTATTGGGAATGTCTGTAATTGGGCTTCCGCTTCTGCCGTTTTTTCCATTATATAAAGGTTTTTCGATCGGAGTAATCCTATCAATAGCCTTGATTTCAAATGGACTGCGCTGCTTCTTTATAAGTGTCCTGACATTTGTTTTTCAAAATATTTTTACTTTAATATTGGGATATTTTATTTGCATTTCCTCTGCCCGTCTGTCAATCTCTTTTTTTGAATTATTAAAGGGAAGGGGGAAACATTCTGCGTTATATCACGAGTTTTTAAACCATACATACCGTTTTTTGATTATTACGCCAATTCTGTTGCTTTTGAGTTATTTGCAATGGAAGATCGTTCCGATCATCATTAAATTTTATTAGAAAAGGAGGGGAGTACGGTGGAAAAAACTTATATGAATTTTTGCAATTTTCTCATGACTAAAAAGAAGACATCCGCCAATACTCTCGCTTCCTATCAGCGTGATCTTCGCCAACTGATTCAATATCTGGAAGGAAAGCAAGTTTCTTCTTGGAGCGAAGTTTCAGATGAATTGTTAAATACCTATTTTTCCTTTTTGAAAAGTTGCAACAAAAGCGACGCTACCATCTCCCGTTCGATGTCCACAATGCGTTGTTTTTTCAAATACTTGGTTTCCAAAAAAATCATATCTGCCAGCCCGATGGTCGGCATCAGAGGATTGAAAAGCGAAACCAAATTACCCGAAGTTCTTTCCGGCGAGGAAGTAGAACAACTCTTATGGCAACCCGATACTCAAACCGTCAAGGGTATGAGAGATAAGGCAATGCTGGAAGTATTATATGCTTCGGGAATTCGTGTCACCGAGTTGCTTTCTTTAAAACTATCCGATGTCAATCTCGATGTTGGATATTTAATGATGAACAAATATGAAGAGAATGAACGCATCATCCCCATTTATGCGTTAGCTGTTCAGTCGCTGAGAAATTATATGAACCAAGCCAGGCCCCAGTTGGTTGATAACAATAAAGAACAAACGCTTTTTGTCAATACCAATGGACAAGCTATGACTCGTCAAGGGTTTTGGAAACTTGTAAGGCAATATACTTTGTCGGCAAATATTGCCAAAGATATCACTCCCAAGATATTGCGCCATTCTTTCGCTACGCATTTACTTGAAAATGGAGCAGATATTAATATGGTGAAAGATATGATGGGCCATTCTTCGTTGAATTCGACAAGAGTTTATGCGAAGCTACTTAAAGCTAAATATCTTTCAACCTATGAAAATTGTCACCCAAGAGCTGTAAAGGTAGGCGAATAACAAATGGGGCTTTTTAATGATTATATGCGTGAAGGCAAGGGTGTTCCAAAAGATCAATACACCCCGCGCTTTATATTGTTTTTCCAAATTTATTTTAGAAAATTTTGGAACCTGATTCTTATAAATTTGTTGTATATTGTTTCCTGCATCCCAATCGTAACGATTGGACCTGCAACCGCAGGAATAACAAAATTGTTGCGTAATTATGCAAGGGAAGAGCACGCTTTTATTTGGGGCGATTTTATTGAGACGGCAAAGAAAAATTTCAAGCAGGCATTCCTTTATGCCACGCTTGATTTAATCGTTACTGTCTTTTTGATTTTTGATTTTTTAGCCATCGGAAATATTGCTAATCGTGTAATGTCTATTCTTTGTATGGCGGCAATTTTTCTCGCCTTTACCGTTTGGTCTTTTATGCGATTTTATATTTATAATATGATGGTGACCTTTCACCTTACCTTTAAACAATTAATAAAAAATGCATTTATTTTTTGTTGGGTCGGATTTTTCAGAAATCTTTTTACGGCCGTTATTTTATTGGCGGTTTTTATCATTATTTCCATGCTGAATTTTCCGTATCAACTGCTTATTTACGGAACTTTATTCTTCTCGTTTGGCGGATTTTTAATTAATTTTATGGTTCAGCCATTAATCAAAAAGCATATGATCGACGGATTTGATCCTGAAACCGGCGAACGATTGGAAGAAGAGAAATACGAAGGTTTTACCGAATAAAATCAATAAAACAGCCGCATCAAAAGCGGCTGTTTTTTATTATTAAAACTATTGTATTTTTATTGGGTTTTTGGTATAATTTATTAAAAAATATCTGAGGTGTTTAATGAAAAAGAAAGTCATCATTCTTGGAATTATCATTTTATCTATTCTTGCAATTATTCTTGGCGCGATTATTGCGATCCCTAAGATCAAAGGATACCTCCCATATTATTATGATCTTAACGGAAAAAACCAGCAGGACAAGCCTTATGTCTTGGAAATTGATAAGACCGATTTCGCAAATGAAGTTGTCAAAGAATTATTTGATAACGGCATCATTTGTTCTTCTGCTCGTTTTTTAAATTATATTAACAAAAACTATCCCGACTTCGTTTGGTACAATGGTGTTTATCATCTCAATGCCAATATGTCTTATAAGCAATTATGCGAAGCATTGATGCACCCTGATGAAACCTTGAATTATGTTAAATTCACCGTTCCCGAAGGTAAAAACGTGCGCGACATAGCGAACATCGTTTCAAAGTCCGGCCTATGCACAGCCGACGAGTTTTTGAAGGCTGCCGACAGCTATGATTATGACTTTGATTTTATTGACGAATTAAAGAATCGCGATCAAAGTAAAATCGGCTATAAGTTAGAGGGTTATCTTTTTCCGGCAACCTATGAATTTCGCGCAGATACGGTTACTCCGCAAGAAATTGTGGCAAAAATGCTGCAAACATTTTCGGAATATGTTACCCCCGAAATGATCAAAAAGGCAAAAAAAATGGACCTTTCACTCAATGAATTTATCACCTTTGGCTCCGTTGTACAAGCCGAAGCGTTCAGCAAAGAATCCATGGCCGGAGTTTCTTCCGTTTTTTGGAATCGACTGAATTCAAAAGAATATCCCAGACTTCAATCGGACCCCACAACAAAATATGCGAAGTCTTTATCAGATCTTTCTCATTACTCCAAGGATATGCGCTCTGCCTATGACACATATACTTGCAGCAATTTGCCCGTCGGACCGACAAATTGCCCCGGCATCGACGTTTTAAACGCAATCTTAAACCCGCCAAAAACGGATTATTATTATTTTGTCACCGATAAAAATGGGCAATTCTATTTTAACACCACCCTTAAAGGGCATAACCAGATAATTCAATCTCTTAAAAGCAAAGGTCTTTGGGCTTAAATTATGATCCATTTAATTCAACACCCTTCGTATAACAAAATTACTCCAGACACAATTCAACCCGAAGCTCCGTACACATTCGATTATTTATCGCAAGGGGAGGAGTTAGGGTATCAAGTAGTTGTATATACAGATAGTGCCCAAGGAATCCCGGCCAAATTTGAATTAGAGTTTAACGGACAATATCAGGTGTATTTGGAAAAATACGTCGATGTCAACCGACCGTATTTTGAAGGTGACCCGAAGAGTGGTTATCTGATCGATAACCCCGATGCTTTACCGGATTGCTTGATACCGATTTCTCCCGACGATGTCTTTTTCATTAATTGCAACTATATCGTACTATGGGTTTCAATTTCCACAGAAAATATCGGCGAAAACAAATCGACTTTGACGATTTCAACCAAGGATGAATCAGCAAGTTGCACCTTGGATTTAAATGTTGTACAAATTAGTAAAAATCCGCAATCTTTCGGTCATTGCGAATATGTTGACCCCGTTTTTCTCGTTAAAGACCATGGGGTGGCGCTGTTTGGCGATAGGTTTTGGAACATATTGCATCAATATTTTAAATTGGCCGCAGACCACGGTGTCAATGAAATCCTGGTGCCACTCTTTACTCCGCAATATCCCAACTATCCATCCGAAAAATTGATTCAATTAGTCAGCATTAAGAAGATTGGGGAGGACTATGAGTTCAACTTTGATCTTTTGGATCGATGGATCAAAACAGCGCTGGATGTAGGCATCACTCGTTTAACATTCCCTGTATTTCTGCCGGATTTTGATCATCCCTTTGGTGCGCCGATTATCGTCCAAGTTGACGGTGAAGAGCAGCTACTTAACGAAAACGAAACGGTTTTATCTAAAAATTATAAGATCTTTACACGAAAGTTTTTAAATAAACTTTTGAAACATTTGGAAAAATATCGTCCCCATATTTTCAGTTTTCATTTTTCTTGCTCGCCGCAGGTATGGAACGAAAAGATCTATCAAGAATTTCGCGCAGTATTTTGTGAATATGTCAGAAAATACAGAATTTCAGATTATGATGTAGAATATCGATTTTACAAGAAAGATCTTGTCGGCTCAGCGATCGTTCATCTTCACGACCTTTTTGCATACCCCGAAGATTCAGCCAACTTTTTGAACGGTTGCTTCGACATCGCCGATTATAACGACCCAATAAATATGTCGATTGCATCTTCTTCTGTTCGACTAAGGTGTCTGGGTGCCTTTGGATATCGATATGAATTAGCTCGTTTCTTCCATATGGGCTTTAATGCACCGGATTTAGATAATCAGTATCCATCCGGCAGTTTATCATTGGTATATCCCGGTGAAACAGAAGTGTATCCTTCCATACGATTAAAGCAATTAAAATATGCAATTCAGGATAATCGTCTTTTAGATGCGCTGCATTCAAGATATTCACCCAAACGGATGAATGGATTGATCGATCGATATTTATTCAAAAATGATCGTTATATGGACGATCCGATTCGCTACCAAAAATTCAGAACCGAAATATATGAATTATTAGAAAACATAAATAAATATAGGAAATGAAAGGAAATAATATGAAATTAGGTATTGTGGGATTACCCAATGTCGGTAAAAGTACTTTATTTAATGCAATTACAAACGCAAAAGCACAATCGGCAAACTATCCGTTTTGTACTATCGATCCCAATGTTGGAGTTGTATGTGTCCCCGATAAACGGCTGGATATTTTGGGCGAAATGAATCGTTCAAAAAAGATTGTTCCAGCCATCATCGAATTTGTTGACATTGCCGGATTGGTAAAGGGAGCGTCCAAGGGCGAAGGTCTTGGGAATAAATTTTTGGGGAACATCCGCGAAGTGGATGCGATTGTCCATGTGGTTCGCTGTTTTGAAGACTCAAATATTGTCCATGTAGATGGTTCGGTCGATCCCATTCGAGATATTGACACAATCAATCTCGAATTAATCTTTTCCGACATCGAATTGGTAGAAAAACTGCGCGATCGCGCCGCAAAATTGGCCAAAGGGGATAAGAAGCATTTGGTCGAAGTTGCTTTGTTTGATAAACTCAAAGAAGCGTTAGAGCAGGAGCGTTTTGTCAGCACGGTTGAATTAACCGACGAAGAAAAAGAGATAATGAAAAGTGTTTCTTTGCTTACCGATAAGCCGGTCATTTACGCCGCCAATGTTTGCGAAGAAGATTTCAAAAACGGAAAGCTAAGCAACCCCTATATTGAGGCGGTTGAAGAGCGCGCGTCCAAAGAAAATGCGGAAGTTCTTGTCATTTGCGCTCGAATGGAAGAAGAAATCAGCGAATTGGACGAAGAAGAAAAGGAGCTCTTTCTTGC
This sequence comes from uncultured Clostridia bacterium, assembly GCA_937881855.1. GTDB lineage: Bacteria > Bacillota > Clostridia > Oscillospirales > QAKW01 > QAKW01. Next base: position 155,556 of record CALGEL010000059.1, read on the forward strand.
TGAACTGGGTTTTGAACACAGCGGCTTGGATCGTATGATTTCGACCTGCTATAATCTTTTGGGTTTGATCAGTTACATCACCAGCGGCGAGATGGAAACCAAGGCTTGGACGATCAAAGAAGGAACCAAGGCTCCGCAAGCCGCAGGAAAGATCCATTCCGACTTTGAACGCGGCTTTATTCGTGCTGAAATTGTTTCTTATGACGACCTAATCGAATGTGGCTCAATGGTAGCCGCCCGCGAAAAAGGATTGGTTCGAAGCGAAGGAAAGGAATATGTTATGAAAGACGGAGATGTGGTCCTTTTCCGTTTCAATGTATAAAAAAATAAGAGTTCCAAACGGAACTCTTATTTTTTATGTGTTTGATTTAAGGAAACGACAGATCATAACCGTAACATCATCGTCGTGTTTATAAGAAAAAGATCTCATAATATTTTTTGCAAAAGTTTGTGAATCTTCATGCTTACATTCCATCAACAACTCTGACTCTTCGTCTGTAATTGCCAATCCGTCAGAAATCATAACAAGATAATCATCCTCGGAAAATGAAATTCGTTTATGTATAATTTGTTCCTCCTCCGACAGCCCCATCGGAATACCGCCGCCATCAATTTTGATGCACGCATCTTTTTGTACCAAATAGCTATCATAAGCCCCACTCTTATAAAAATCCGCCATACCCGTCTCTAAATTCAATATGCATAAATCCAATGTGGAAAATGTTTCCTTTGGATTAAACCGTATTACCGAGCGCAAGATATTTAAAGTATTTGATATGCTCATTCCGCCTTGAAGAAGTCGTTTTAACACCGATACTGTCAGTTCACTATATGCACCGGCTTGCCGCCCGCATCCCATTCCATCGGATAAAATCAGGCAATATCGTTTTTTGTCGATAGAAAAACCTATGGCTTGGTCTCCGCAGATGGTCTCTTGATCCTTTGCTCTGCAAAGGGCAGCGCACTGAATCATAAACGGATTCGTTTCTTTAAATATAATTTTATTTTGTTCACAAATTAATGTAATGGGGGATGAAATCTGATTAGAAAGGATCGCTCTGATTCGCTGTTTATTTTCATTTATTTGGCAATCCTTAATAGAAATAACACCATTTATAAAATTACGACGATCATTTGATATATGAACACTTTTGACAACAATACCGTCCTTTTTAAATGCATCCATAATATTTTGTTCCAACTCAACGTTGTTTGCCGAGACTATGCTCTCATCATCCATGGCAGACTCAATTCGCTTGCTTATATAATTTAGTTGATCAACCATCTCGCCAAGTTCATTTTTATTTTTTGTTTTAAGTATTCGTTGGATTGCACATTCCATTGCATTTGGCTTGATACAAAAGGGAAGAGCTTCTGAAACCGAAGGGATTTTTTCATTCACTTTATATTGTTCATCAAAATTATTTAGTATCGCTTTGAGTTCGCTTGAATTTTTTCCATAGCAATGTTTGGCGTGATCGCAAAATGCCCCACATTCTTTTTTACATCGTTGATATAACCCTTCCGTTTTTGATTTTTTATCTGATAACTGACGCACAGGAATGTATGATGATAAGATTTTTCTTATTTTCGCTTTTGGAAGCGGCAGCACTAATAAAGAAGCAATCACCGGCTCTAAAAAATACCGATAATTCCACGGAAACCAACCCAAAAATATAAGGCTCGAATAATATACAATAATAAACGAGGTCACACTGAACTTATTGGAAAACGATGAAAACAAACAGCCGGCCAATGTTGCAGTAACAACAGCAATAAAAATCGCCTCTCCGCCGTTTGAAACGGCAGATAATATAATTCCTATACTTGATCCCAAAACGACGATATGGCTGATTCTAAGGCAATATAACGATGATAAAATAAGGAATATACCCAACATTCTCGCAACGCTTAGATTTAAAAGATAAACATTATGTAAGGAACAAAAAATTAAAACCAAAGTGATCGAGGCGGCGATAATTTCTTTGGAAGTAAGATAACAACTCTTTTTAAATGCGCTCGCCGCATAATTGACAAAATAAACACAACAGCAAATCAAGACGGATTCTCCAACAAGTATTAAAACATTATAGAGCGTCAGTTGACCCACCAATAAGAATAAAAATCCGCAAACAAAACAGCACACCGAAGTGAAAACCGCTGTATCATACTTAATTAGTTTAAATGATTTTTGAAACAACGCATATATAACATAGATCATCGTCAAAGCGGTAATATATTTAAAAGATGACAACTCAAACGGAGTCAGCAATGTACCGACAATTCCTCCCATATAGCAAGCCGTCGGTACCAATCCGATATTATAACTCGTCGAAAAAAGAATCAACGAGAACGGCGAAAAGTTTTCAAAAAGAACACATTGCGATAAGAAAAAATTCAAGCCGAAAGAAATTATCAACCTTAAAACGTAATAAAATACAGATATCATTTTATTTTGGAAATGATCCATTTTACTTTGAACTTTAATCATTTTAATCTCCTTGTTTTTTATTAAATTATAAATAAACCGAAGATTTAATTTTGTCGTATTTTTGTTGATTTTAAAATTTTATTAAAGGTATAGATATTTTTGATTTTTTCATATATAATGTTCTTATTATGAAGATAGATAAATTGCTGATGAATAACATTGTGGAACCGCTTTTAACGTGGTACGATTCTAATAAGCGCGATCTCCCTTGGCGTCATAATCCGACACCGTATAGAGTATGGATATCCGAAATTATGCTCCAACAAACCAGAGTGGACCCTGTAATACCATATTATCTGAGATTTATGGAGACTTTTCCATCGGTTGAAGCCCTTGCAAATGCACCCGAAGAGCTTTTGATGAAGCATTGGGAAGGTTTGGGTTATTATAGTCGTGCAAGAAACTTGCAAAAAGCAGCCAAAATTATTGCAAAAGCGGGCCAGTTTCCGCAAGATTTCGAAGGCTGGCTGAAACTTCCGGGTGTAGGGAACTATACCGCAGGTGCAATTTGTTCCATTGCATTGGGACTTCCAACGCCGGCAGTCGACGGAAATGTTTTAAGAGTACTGTCTCGCGTATTAGGTTCCAAAGAAGATGTTGCCTCCGATTCGGTTAAAAAAGAATTCACAGAAGCATTAAGAACCATCTACCCAAGCGGCAAAACTTCGGAATTCACTCAATCCTTGATGGAACTTGGAGCAACCGTTTGCCTCCCGAACGGCGAACCACATTGTAATGAGTGTCCATTAAATGAGTTGTGTTTTGCATTAAAGAACGATTTGATCGGCCAAATTCCGTTTAAAGCACCCAAGAAAAAACGAAAGATTGAAGTGCGCACTGTCTTAATCTTTCGTCATAATAATGAGATTGCTTTAAATCGCCGCCCCGATAAAGGGCTTCTTGCAAAAATGTGGGAATTTCCAAACCTTGAAGGGCATCTGCCTGAAAGCTTTATCCAAGAAAAATACAAAAATGACAAGATTATAAGTATCTTACCCATTGGATCTTCTACCCATATTTTTTCCCACATTGAATGGCAAATGGTTGGTTATTTAGTCAACGTCAATGAAAAAAACACTCAGCTTAAATGGGTGACAGTACCCGAATTGCTTGACGAAATTGCACTTCCGAGTGCATTTCGGTATTATTTGAATTATTTAAAAGAATTACGCTATAAGGAGTAATTTATGAAAAAGTTTTTTAAGTTTATCGGTTCTCTTTTTTTAGATCAACTTGTAGGGATTATTTCGGGCTCTATGCTCGTTCTTTGTGTTGCCTCTGTTTTTCAAAACAGTAAATGGGGATATTTCTTAGCATTTATCTTTTCTTTTGGATTTTATGCGTATGTTACATATAATTCCGGCTTTAAAGCCGGTTTCAAAGATATTCATCGCATTCGAAAAGAGCCTTCATACCGCGGCCACTGGTTCATTGGTTTTTTGGCCGGTATAGTAACGATCATCCCATTGATCGCCTTGCTGATCATCTATATCATTACCGACAACGGCGTATATGCACTCTACTATATGATTGCAAATATGTACTGGACATGGCCGCTTGCAGGTATTTTCAAAAGCCACCAGATATTAATAATGGCTCTGACCTATATCCCGATGGTTTTCATTCCGTGGATTGGTTATATTGCAGGTTATAATAACTTTATTCTATTGGATAAAGTTGTACTGTTATACAAAAGATATATTGACAAGAAATAATGTAAAACCGGTGTGTCATAATGACACACCGGTTTTACATATAGTTTGAAGAGGTGATGGAGATGCTTTTAAGAAAAATTAAAGGTATTACTATTGTTTTTTCAATCTGTGTTTTATTTGCTTTGACCGCCACTCAAATTGAATATTTTTCCAATGAACGCGTTTGCGCAAATAATGTCTCTTTTATTATTGACCCGGGACACGGTATTCCGGATGGGGGAGCGGTTGGTTCAGACGGAACCACCGAGCAAGAACTAAACTTAGCAATCTCGTTAAGGTTGTCGAAAAAACTCGAAAAGCTTGGTTTCCCAAATATTATGACCAGATCAGATGAGAATAGTATTTATGCAGAAGGGGAGACCATCCACCAAAAAAAGGTTTCTGATATTAACCAACGAATTAAACTTGCCAACGATTATAAAAGCATTCCTTTGATTAGCATTCATATGAATACATTTCCTAACCAAAGCGTCAAAGGAATTCAAGTTTTCTACTCCTCAACAAACGAACAATCCATGGATCTTGCCCAAAAGATACAAGCCGCTTTAAACGAGAAATTTCAAGCTGAAAAACCGCGGGTTATTAAATCTATACCAAAGAACATTTACCTATTTTCTCATATTAATAACCCTTCGATAATTATTGAATGTGGATTTATTTCCAATAATGATGAGCTCAAACTTTTAAAAGATAATGAATATCAGGAAAATCTTGCCGATACAATCGCCACAGCTTTGGCCAACAGTTGACTTTGTCGAAAATATCATTTAAAATATAATAAAAAATATCAAGGCGGTATAAATAACTATGCCAAAAATCAAGCAAGTATATATATGTACAGAATGTGGATATGAAAGCCCAAAATGGAATGGGCAATGCCCTCATTGTAAGCAATGGAGCACCATGGAGGAGAAGATCGTCCAAGAAACCAAAGGATTTGCAGGTGCATCAAAGGCTATCGAAATTAAGCCGATCAAAGAAGTGGTCGGCGGAAGTGAGATGCGATTTTCCACCGGCCTTAAAGAACTTGATCGTGTTCTTGGCGGCGGCTTGGTGCACGGATCTCTGACTTTGGTCGGGGGAGATCCCGGTATAGGCAAATCTACGCTTCTGCTCCAAATCTGCAAATACCTTGGTCGGGATAAATCAATACTTTATGTTTCCGGCGAAGAATCTATGAGTCAAATCAAACTGCGCGCAGAACGTTTGGGCGTTGACTCCGAGAACTTACTTTTAGCCTGCGAGACAAGTGTTGCCGCTATTCTAAATGCTTGCGGCACGCATAATCCCAACATTTTGATTGTTGATTCCATCCAGACGATGATGAGCGACCACGTATCCGGCACACCGGGAAGCGTTTCCCAAATTAAGGAAGCCACAGCCGCTTTTATGCATCTGGCAAAAATTCAAGGGATTACTGTCTTTATTATAGGACATGTAACAAAGGAAGGTGCACTTGCCGGCCCAAAGATCTTAGAACATATGGTGGATACCGTTCTTTATTTTGAGGGAGATAAAAATCTTAATCACCGAATCCTTCGAACTGTTAAAAACCGCTTTGGATCCACAAACGAAATCGGCGTCTTCGATATGCAAAGTGGGGGATTGGTAGAAGTTGATAATCCCTCAAAAATGTTTTTGGATGGGCGGCCGGAGAATGTTCCCGGAACTTGCGTCACCTGTATGTTAGAAGGGACACGCCCCATCTTAGCCGAAATCCAAGCGCTGGTCTCAAAAACAAGCTATCCTGTTCCGCGCCGAATGGCAAATGGTATTGATTTTAACCGTATGGCTTTATTGATCGCGGTACTCGAGAAACGTGCCAATTTTGCATTGTATAATCAAGATGCATATTTAAATGTTGTGGGTGGTTTTCGAGTCGTCGAAACTGCTGCCGATTTAGCGATAGTATTAGCAATTGCCTCCGCCTTTTCTGATTTCGAAATGCCGGGTGATTTAATCGCTGTTGGTGAAATCGGGCTATCCGGAGAAATCAGAGCTGTTTCCTTTATTGAAAAACGCATTAAAGAAGCGCAAAAGCTTGGTTTTTCGCGTATTATGATCCCATCAAGGAATAAGTTGACCGAATCTTTTGATGGAATTGAAATCATCAAAGTTTCCTCTGTATCCCAAGCTATCTTTAAAATGAGAAATAAATAATAAATGCCCTGCTTACGCAGGGCATTTAATTTATCTTTTTTCTTCGAGATAAAGGGATGCTTCCATATCCGCTGTTGCCAGAGCAAAGGCGAGGGGATACATTTCAAACGCTTTGGAACAATTTCGAATGTCCTTCTCTTCAGAAAATCCCATATGGTACCGAATTGCAAATGCCTCTTCTCGTGTTAGACGCATAAATCCACCGATAATGTAAACACTTTTTTCGCCATGTCCATAGGGTAGATTGTCGTCAAACTCATAGTAGGGGACCTTTTCCCAAACACCGGCATCGTTTTTAACATTACGCATAGAGGTCTTATATACATTCACCTTGCAAAGATCGTGTAATAAGGAAACAATTGCAACGCTCTCTTCGCTATATTCATTAGAAAATAAAGTTTTCGTATAGGGCCTTTTTAAATATTCATTTAAGCATTGATAGACATTTAAGCTATGCTCACAAAGACCGCCCGGATAGTTCCCGTGAAAGCGGGTGCTGGCAGGTGCAGTGAAAAAATCCGATCCGTTGCTGCAAAGATATTCAAGCAGTTCTTCGGCTCCTTCGCGCTTGATTTTTGAGCGATATAGATCGCAAAATTTTTGTTTTAGCTCAATCATTTCCATTGTTACTCTCTTCCTTTTCAATTTTTTCTTCAAGAGTTGTTTTCCAAAGATTGATTTTACCGCTCTCTTGGAGATTCTTTAAAATAACAACCGTAATGGGAATCAAAAACATACCCAAAAATCCAAAAAGTTTCAAACCAACCCAAATGCAGAATAAGGTCAATATCGGCATCATTCCGACATGATCGCCAATCACTTTGGGCTCTAAAACTTGACGAACGATTGTTATGACGATATACATACAAATCAAAATTAATGCACGCCAAGGGGCACCGGTGAGCAGCGAAACCAACGACCAAGGAATCAAAATTGTTCCCACACCCAAAACAGGTAAAATATCAACGATTGAAATTAAAAAAGCAAGGGGAAGGGCAGGCTCAAATCCAAAAATCAAAAAGAATATAAGAAGCTCAGCAAATGTAATAAACATCAATATGGAATAAGAGCGAAGATATTTTCCAACGGTTGAAAAAAAGGTTTTCTTAATATCAATGATCAAGTTTTGTTGTTGCGGTTTAAACTGCGCTAAAATGAACGACTTGACCTTAGGGAAGGAGATGGACATAAAGAAACTCGAAACAATCGTAACAATGCAAAAAACTAATACATTTGGGATCTGTATAACCATATTTCCGGCATAGCCCAAAACAGAGCCACCGATCGTTCCTGTAAACAACGCGCTATAATCATAGTTTGCAACATAATCCATTACTTTTGCAATGGATTCATCCGATAAATGAGAAAAAATACCGGTATCGTTTTGCATTAAATGCTTGATGTGTTCTGCAATCGCCGCAATATAGCTCGGAAGGCGCAAAATCAGACCCTTGCCTTCTTTCCAGATAAAGACAGATATAAATGCCGCAACCGCAAAAAAGACAATCAACAGCAAAATAATACCAATCGTGCTGGCGGCAGCGCGTGGCAGACGGACTTTTGAAACCAAAAAGCGAACAATAGGTTCAACCAGCGATGCAGCTACAAACGCAATAATAAACGGTGCAATCGCCCCAAACACATAGCGCACAGCTAAATAACCCAAAAACAAAAATACAGCAATAAACGCAAATTGAATTAGATAATGCAGTTTTTTATAATCTTTTTTAGATAACATTCTTACTCTCCAAATTTTATTTAATTTATTATAACACATAAATATTGTAAAAATAAAGTATATTTGGAAAAAAGTTTTTACCTTGAATTTTTCTCGCTATTATGATATAGTGTTTTTTGCATGAGTACATTTGTAGTTCTTGAAAGGAATTTATTATGAAACAGGAATATTATCTGATCGACAAAAGCGTATTACCGGAAATTTTTTCAAAGGTTGTCGAGGCAAAGCGTCTGTTGCAAACAGGGCAATGCAAGACTGTAAACGATGCTACAAAAAAAGTAAATATTTCAAGAAGTGTTTTTTATAAATATCGCGATTTTGTCCATGTTTTTTTAGAAAAAGATCAGCAGAACATTATAACAATTATTTTATACCTTTCCGATCAAATCGGTGTGTTATCCCGCGTTTTATCGTTAATGTCTTCTTTGGGAGCAAGTATATTGACAATCAATCAAAATATTCCTGTAAACGGTATCGCTCCGGTCTCAATCTCATTTGATACATTGAATATGGATACCGATTTGGATTCGTTGTTTGATGATATGAAAAAACTAAACGGTGTACTAAGTGTCAAACCTGTGGCAAAAGAACGCGGTTAGAATATTATAAACCATAGAACCACAAAGTTTTGGAGGTTTTTATGGGCCTTATTATACAAAAATTCGGAGGGACCTCGGTTGCCGATCGGGTTTGTTTATATAATGTGGCCAATATCATTGCCCGAAGAATCAAAGAAGGTCATCAGGTTGTTACCGTCGTTTCGGCCCAAGGCGATGATACAGACCATTTATATGCCAAAGCTGTCGAGATTGATTCCAAACCCAACCCAAGAGAGTTGGATGCTTTGCTTTCCTCAGGTGAACAAATATCCGCCTCATTACTCGCAATAACATTAAATTCAATGAATATACCGGCAATATCGCTCACAGGGGCGCAGGCCGGTATTTTAACCGATCAAGCGTATGGGGACGCAGAAATCAAAGCCATCAACCCCGATTATATTCGCAAGCATCTTGACGAAGGAAAAACCGTCATTGTTACCGGTTTTCAAGGAGTCGATGAGCATGGGAATATAACAACATTGGGTAGGGGAGGATCCGATACCTCCGCTGTCGCATTAGCTGCATATTTGAATGCAAATATTTGCAGAATTTATAAAGATGTGGATGGAATCTATTCCACCGACCCACGAAAAGATTTAAATGCAAAAAAATATAACAATTTAACCTACGATCAAATGCTGAAAATTGCCGATAAAGGATCGCAAGTTCTTCAAAGAAGAAGCATCGAGATGGCAAAAGAACATCGTATCGAGCTTCAAATCTTATCCAGTTTTCAGCACAGTTCGGGAACCATTATTTGCTAAAAAATGAGCGGTAATTCCTTTGAATTACCGCTCATTTGATTTCATAAAATATTCATTCATTCTTTTGATTGCACGACTTTCAATTCTGGATACATAGCTTCGGGAAATGCCAAGTTTTTTTGATATTTCCCGCTGAGTATATGCTTTTTGATTGTACAATCCGTAACGCATAATCAGAATCTTTTTTTCGCGTTCGGGAAATTTTTCCAAAAATTCATATAGTTTTTTGCTGTTTATTTTTAAATCCAGATTTTCGGCAAAGTATTCTTCTTCATAAATTACATCTAAAAAAGTAAGTGAATTTCCTTCGGAATCTGTTTCGATCGGATCACTGATGTTTACATCATTTTGTCTCTTTTTTTGGTTTCTGAAATACATTAAAATCTCATTTTCTATGCATCTTGCAGCATATGTTGCAAGGCGTGCGCCTTTTTTGTGATTAAATGTGGAAATTCCCTTTATTAAACCGATTGTGCCGATGGATACAAGGTCGTCTTGATCCTTACTCGTTGCATAATATTTTTTAATAATATGCGCAACCAACCTTAAATTTCGTTCAATCAAAACATTCCTTGCCTCAATATTACCATTTTTAAATTCTTCCAAATAATATCTTTCTTCAGCCATCGTCAAGGGTTTTGGAAAGGTTGCCCCTCCGGTTAAATGCAGCATCAAAAAGATCGTTTGGTCTAAAAAATATTGTAGTGGTAAAAACAATCTTCTCACCTCAATTTGAAGTCTATGCAAAATCCCGCTTGTCTGTTGACGAAAGAAATGAAAATAACTTGCAGAAACATAAAACATAATATATAATTTAAGTTAGGTGATAAAAATGATCGAAATCAGAAAGATTACAGACGAACAAACCGCGCAAAAAATATGCGTTGCGCACAATATTGATTGGAACCCCGCAAATCACGTTATTGCGACAATAGAGCAAGGAGAAATTCTTCATTTTGCAGTCTTTGAATATAACGGTGAAATGGGGAAAATCCATGCAATAAGCGGGTTTGACGGTGATATCCTAATGTTAGACGGACTATGCCGTGCAATATTGAATATTATGGATATCAACGGTGTAAAGTATGTTTACTTGCCACTTGAATATAATGAACTAGCCGAAAAAATCGGGTTTAAAAACCAAAATGACTGTTATTATTTAGTTTTAGATGGTTTTTTTAATTGCGGATGCCACCGGGGTTAAAGGGGAGATCATCATGAAATTAAACGAGAAGAAATTGTTTTTATTAGATATGGATGGAACGATCTATTTAGATAACAATTTATTCGATGGAACTGTTGATTTCTTAGATTATGTAAGCAAAATCAATGGAAAAGTGATGTATTTAACGAACAACAGTTCTAAAAGCGTCAAAAAATACATAGAAAAACTTAGCCAACTCGGAATTAATGCGAAGGAATCAGATTTTACAACATCGGCGCAAGCAACCGCTGAATATTTATTAAAAACACATCCAACGGACTTATTATATGTATTTGGGACTCAAGCTTTAAAGGATGAATTGATTTCTTATGGATTAAATATTACAGACAAGCTTTCTGATGAAATTAAATGTCTTGTAATGGGGTTTGATACGGAATTAACCTTTCAAAAACTGGAAGACGCATGTATCTTATTAAATCGGGGAGTTGATTATATTGCAACAAATCCCGATTGGGTTTGCCCAACATGGTATGGATCGGTTCCGGATTGCGGCTCGGTCGCTGAGATGCTTTATAATGCGACGAAGCGTAGACCCAAATTCATTGGCAAACCTGAACCCACAATGATTGAAATTGCAATCAAAAAAACAGGGTTTACAAAAGAAGAATCCATCATTTTAGGAGACCGTTTATATACAGATATTGCGAGCGGCAGTAATGCAGGAATTGAAACCGCGTTAATGTTAAGTGGTGAATCCACAATGAAAGATGTCGAAGCGTTTGAAGGAAAGAAACCCACTTATATATTTAATAATATAAGATGTTTTTTAAATGCAATTTTAGAGCAATGATGCTTAATATTACAATTTTTTCTTAAAAGTTCTCCCCTTAACTGCGCAAAATATTCATTTTGTGCAGTTAATACTGTTTTAAAGGACGTATGTTATGATCAACTATGAATCTCTTCCCCAAACATTAAAAGACTTTATTTTTTATCTCGAAGTTGTTGCGGGGAAATCAAAATCAACTACATATGAATATTTACTGGATTTAGAAAACTTTTTTCGTTTTATGCGTTACAAAAAGGATAAATTTCCACCGCAAACGAAGTTGCATGATATCCCTATCAATGAAATTGATATCGATTTTGTATCTTCCATTACATTGGAGGACATTTACGAATATTTTTATTATCTGCGCGAAAAGCGAAATAATAATTCAAGAACTATCGCTCGCAAAATGTCTACCCTTCGTGTTTATTTTCGCTATATGACTCAAAGAATGCATCATCTTAAATCAAATCCGATGGATAATGTGCAGACCCCTTCCCTACCCAAGACCTTACCCAAATATCTAACGTTGGAAGAAAGCACTGAATTATTGGCAGCAATCAAAAAGAGCCGCCGAGATTATGCGATTATTACATTATTTTTGAATTGTGGGATGCGACTTGCAGAGCTTGTATCTTTAAACATCAATGATATTAAAAATGAATATGTTGTTATCACCGGTAAAGGCAATAAACAACGCACTATTCATTTAAACCAAGCTTGTCGTAATGCTATTGATGGTTATTTAAAATACGAACGTCCTACCGAAGGATTAAAAGACCCCGATGCTTTATTTATCAGCAGAAATATGCAACGTATTTCGAGACGAGCAGTTCAAAATTTAGTTGAGAAATACTTAAAAATTGCGGGTTTAAATGATCGAAAAATATCTACACACAAACTGCGCCATACCGCCGCCACTTTAATGCACCGTCACGGCCATGTAGATATTCGTGTACTACAAGAGATCTTGGGGCACGAAAACCTTGGTACAACGCAAATTTACACCCATGTAGATAGCGAATCGATAAAAGAAGCGTCGATGAGCAATCCCCTATCGAAATTTCACCAAAGAACAACCGAATCAGATGAAAAGTAAAAAAAGAAGCACGAAATTTTCGTGCTTCTTTTAATTTAATATTATTATTTCTTATTTTTTTGAACTCTTAAAAAACCAACTGCAAACATTAAAACGCTGATAGATAGCATCCCTATTATAAAAATTAAGTAGACATTTCCCGCAACGCACTGCGCCCAATTGTGAAAATCTACCTCATAGTGGTTTTCATTCAGTCCAAACAGTGTATTTATGACATAACCCATATAGTAATAAATGCAAGATGATACACCCGCGCAAACACCTGCTTTAAAGAACCCATTAAAAGAAAACATGCAAACTACGGAACAAAAAATAACAGGAATAAACGCATAAATCGTTACGAGAATTGCCGACCCAAGCATAAAGGACCGCCAACTATATACACACAAAAGAATCAGTATTGTCAGTACCAAAACCGCTGTAAAAACTATAACAAATTTGAAACGGAATAGCCTTGTTTTAGATAGTAAAATTGGCCCAAAAACCAACACATATCCAATCAATGTTCCGATGCAGGCCACGGGAAACCAATATAACCCCTCCGTATACGCTGCGCAGGCATATAGAAGCAAGCATATTGAAGCAAAACTTGTCAATGTAAAAACAAGCAGTTTTTTTGACTTAAAGAAAGATGTAAACGTCGGGACAAACGCATAAGCACAAAGCAGTGCGGCAAATACAATAAAAAACCAAGACAATGTTTTTTCTATGGCAAGATTGCAAATAAAGCAAGTCAAGAGTGCAACAATATACGAAATTGTGGGAACCCAAAACCAAACACCGCGAATTACGCGAAAATTATGCGCCTCTTGCCGAATTCTTCTTGTATCATTGTCAGTCGAAGCAGTAATCAATTCGTGCTCGCTTATGCCAAGAACACGGCATATATCGGAAATTAAACTTATATCGGGATAGGATACGCCACGCTCCCACTTGCTTATAGCATTTTTACTCACATACAGCATTTCCGCCAAATCTTTTTGAGAATAATTTTTTTCAGTTCGTTTTAATTTAATGTACGAACCAAATGTTTTCTTATCGGTCATATCGGTTCACCTCCATCCATCATTCTATGGCAAATAACGATAATCGTCAATGAACCGTTAATCCACCACGGTTTTTTATAATATAATCAATTCTTTTGGAGATTTCGTTATATTCTCGCATCCATCTTCTTTAATAACAACCATATCCTCAATTCGAACGCCAAATTGGCCCTCCAAATAGATTCCGGGTTCAACCGTCAATACCATTCCCGGTTTCAATATGGTTGAATCTGTTGTGTTAAAGGAAGGCGCTTCATGAATTTCCAGACCAACACTATGACCAAGCCCATGACCAAAGCAACCTTCAAAACCTTGATTATATATATAATCTCTGGCAACACGATCAACTTCTTTGCAAACAACACCCGATTTAATTTGTTCCAATGCAAGGTTTTGGGCAAAAAGAACGGCATCATAAACCTTATGTTGCAAATCACTCACATTACCAACCGCAACTGTTCTGGTCATATCCGAACGATACCCATTGATCACAGCGCCAAAATCCATCGTTATAAAATCGCCATCTTCGATCGTTTTGTTTGTTGGGACACCATGCGGCATTGAAGAATTCTTCCCCGAAACTACAACAAAGTCAAACGAAACCCCCTCACTCCCCTGTTTTCGCATATAAAATTCCATATCGAGCATAATTTCCTGCTCTGTTCTTCCCCTTTTAATGCGATCAAGAATATAAGAGAAGGTATCATCTGTCAGCCGTTGCGCTTCTTTTATATTTTTGATTTCTTTTAAGGTTTTGATGGAGCGAAGTTCTAAAATTTTATCATTGATGCTTGAATCCATGGAAATTTCACAGCCAGAAGGCAACATCTCTCGATACTTAAAAAAGGTATCCATCGTTGCATATGAGGTTTCCAAAATGATTTTTCTGATTTTATGTTTTTGAATATAGGTGTTTAAAGTTTTTGAAGTACTTTTCAAAAGCGAAACCGAACAATGCTTGATTTCACTTTTTGCTTTTTCAAAATAGCGAAAATCAACATAAAACGATGCATCCGACGCTGTAATTAACAGTAATCCTGCCGACGAACAAAATCCTGTGAAATAAAGCCGATTTACATCTTCTGAAACGATCAAAAGTTCATCATTAGCCAATTCGCTTTGTATTTTTGCTATGCGCTTTTCCATAATACCACCTATTTTTAATAAGAGCAAGTCTTTCGACTTGCTCTTATTTTAATCATCATCAAATGAAATTTTGGGTAATTCCCAATGAAATTTAGCCGCCAATAATCTAATCAGCACTGTGGATAGCAACACTAAAATCGTTGCAAAAACTTTATAGTTCAAATAAATACTAATCAGATAGTACAGGCAGCAACCAAAAATGGAAACAACCGCATAAATATGCTTGGTTAGGATGAATGGTTTCTCATTAACCAACACATCGCGAAGAATTCCTCCGCCTACGCCAGTGATGACACCCAGTGTTATTACTAAAAGAACGTTATCTTTCAAGGATGCCAAACACGCCGCTTCTGTTCCTGCAATGGTAAACGCTGCCAAGCCCAAGGCATCAAATAGTATATTGATGGTATCAAATTTTTCACTCAACACTTTAAAATTCTTTCGATAGAAAAATGTGATGAGAAAAACGATAATCGAAGTAGCCACAGCAACCAATACAATAAGCGGATTTGAAAATATTTTCGGCGGTGTATTCCCTATCATGGTATCTCGAATAATACCTCCGCCAACTGCGGTTATAGCACCTACTGTTGTAACGCCGAATAAATCCAGATTATGCCTAATCGCAACAATGGAACCGGAAACGGCAAAGGATATTGTTCCTATCCATTCAGTAATCAATAAGATGGTTTCACTTATCAAAAAAAATCACCGCCTATGGTATATTTGAAATTATCCCAATGCTACCATGCTGAAAACAAGTGCAAACAAAGCAACGGTTTCACAAAGGCCGACAACAGTAATATACTGCGAGAAACCTTTGCCGGTTTCAGCTAAAGCATCTGCGCCTGCGGCACCGGCCTTGCCTTGAAAATAGGCCGACATCGCGATAACAACACCGGATGCAATTCCAAGACCGAACAAAAATGTAGGATCGGCAGAGGAAGCCTTCATCTGCTGCATCAAAAGAAAACCGTAAATTGTCTGAGTAAGCGGAGCACCGGCAAAAACGGTAAGAATAAACGGTGCAGCCTTATTACTCATATAGCACTTTTTCCATGCTCCGATCGAAGCTTGACCTGCGATACCGATACCGATAGCCGATCCGATTGCGGAAATGCCCATTGTTAATGCTGTTGCAAGTAATCCTAAATTCATAATGATTCTCCTTTTAATCAATTATTCTTTAAATGGTTTAAATTTATGCCCACTCCACGACATATCTAAGTGTGAAGAGAACTCCAAGGTGTTCAGTCTGATTCCGTGAACGATAACAGACAAAACATTTAATATCATATTCAATCCGTGTCCAAACACCAAAAGAACGATGGCAAGGATCATAAACAATAAGTTGCCGAAAAACGGGCTTACAAGTTCATTTACTGTGGCAGAAATTGCAGCTCCTGCAAGACCAACAGCCCACAGACGGATATACGAAACAATATCCGAGAACACATTTACCACACCAAGCAAAACAGATACAATGTCTGTAAGGCTTGAAAGTATGGATTTTAAGATACTTCCCTCATAGTTTGCAAACACAAAACTCAGGAAAAAACCAAGCCCGATCATTGCAATAGCCACCGTCCCCACAGGAACGCCGCCAATTACGAGTCCAAAACTGAACACTTCGGGATTAACAACCAAGCTTAGTACCACATAATAAATGCCAAAAAGTTGCAATATCGAGCCTATATCACCCAACATTTTAATTGAACGCTTGTTTCTGACAGCACCCTTTATATGAGCAACTGTAAGCTGTACCAAGGCCAACGTAAAACAGAAAATCTGCAGGTTTTGAGCGGTGGTAAGCCCTACCCCATCGGAAGTCCAAGGCAAACTCCAAAGTTTATCTGCATAAACATTTGAAATCACCGGTACGGATAGGCTCTTTAACCATCCCGGCAACTGTTCCGCAGAAAGACCAAACCAAGTACAAGTAAGCGTCCCCCACAGAATTGTTGAGAGACCGAAAAGGCCCACAAGCAGAAAAATGGGTGAAATTGGCTTCTTGGCAATAAGTGATTTTATAATCGGTATGGCAGCAACTGCACAAATCAGCAGTCCGTATCCCCCATCGCCAAAAATAATGCCAAAGAAGATGAGTACAAACATTAAAAACCAACCCGAGATGTCATACTCAAAATATCCCGGAACTGTACCCAAAAAATCAAGCAGCGGATAAATAAGGCTTACAAACTTATTGTTTTGAAGTTTGGTGGGCACATGATCCTCTTCGCTTGGATCTTTGACGAGAAGTCCCCAAGAATTATCCTTTGCAATCTGCTTTAATTGATCAAGGTTTTCCGCCTCAATATAGCCTTCAAAATAGGAAACGGAAACTGCTTGACTACTATCGGAAGATAGGTTTTCATCTTCCATACCCGTAGCATAGGTTTCAAATTCAATGTCCTTCTCCAAAGCTTCTACTGCCTTTTTTATGCTATCGAAATAACATACATAGGCTGCGATCTGATCATCAATCGCTTTGATTCGATCATTTAAGCTTGAAACTTTTTGCCTCATTTGATCGGTAGATACTTGCGGTAACGTTAATCGACAGTTGTTTAAAGAAGATATGATTTTATCGTCATCGACCGAATCAGATTCAAGCAATAAAAACTTAACCGACGATTTAGTTGCATCGATCTTTACTGTTTGAACATTGTCCGGCAATGCATCATACTCGGATTTTGGCATCTCATAAAAAGATACTTTTATCCTTTTTTCTGCCAATTCGCTTATACTGTCCGGATCAATATCTCCCCATTCTTGAAGACGGTCAAGTTCAGAATGCAAAGCAATCTGTTCTGCTTGACATTGTTTTTTCTCTTCGTCGAGAGATACAATCTCCTTTGCAATGGACAAAGCCTGCGCAGTACTTACATCTTTTTGCTCTTCGTTTTTCTTTTTACCTATGGTGAAAAGTGCATTTTCGAGCAAAACAATTTGTTCATGAAATTCTATAATCCGTTCGCTTGAACCTTCGGTGATATCAATATGGACCACCCCTAATTTGCGAAGTTTTTTTAGAGTTTCATTCTTTTTATCCCCCCGTATGATGAGAGATATTTTTTTCATAGGCACTATCATAATGAATAAACCTCCTTCTCGGAAGCCACAGCATTACGAAGGGCTATCTTTCGTTTGGATATTTTTGAACGCACAACGGCATTAACCTGTTGGTCTGCCATATAAATAGATATTTTTTTGATATTTTCCTCTGTTTCGGGGATTTTAACCTTTTCGAACAGATTAACTCTTTGAGAAGTTGCAAGCAGTTCAACTTCTAACAGTCTGACCTGTTCATCTAACACTTCCGCCTCTAAATCAAGAGCCATCGCTCTCTCCATATGGTTTGCAGCAATGTCTACCCAAAGAGGTGTTTCGTAGAGATCGTAGTCGCCTCTGTAAAAATCCGCGCCCTCATAGGTTGGAATATCAACACCGGCAATATTTCCCGCACCTTTACGGATATTACCGATTGTTATAATTCCATCGGGAAAAGCACCTGTTTCGCTAAAAACAGCGATCCATTCTCTAAACCCAAGTTCAAGGTTTTCTCTTTCTTTTCTGACTGCCTTCGCCTTGGCTTCGATTGTGCGGATTTCTGATTGGAGTTGTTGCTTTTTCAGTGTCAGAGTAGGCAAATATCTGCGGTACATTTTCAGCGCGTCCTTTTGTACCTTTAACTCATTTTTAGTTAGTTTGATTTTTGCCAAATTAACAGTCCTCCTTACCCTTCAGGCCAAAATTCATCAGTAAGGTCTGACTTGATTCCGGTTTCTTGCTTTTCAAAGCAATCCGCTAAGATTTCCCATCCCAAATCGAGCGCACCTTCAAGGGATAGATTAACCGATAAGTCCATCAGCTTATTTTCAAAGAGATCACCGTATTTCAGCAATTTTTCGTCCCAACGACTCATTGAAAAACCCATATTTTTCTTTTCAAGCGTTTCCTTATAGGACGAATACAAGCGTATCATTGCGTCCATCAATGCGCGATGGTCTTTTCGTGTTTTGTTGTTAACATTTTGCTTCAAACGGGAAAGCGAGCCAAACGGTTCAATACGGCCGCCTTTAAGGTAATACTGACCCTCGGTGATATAGCCTGTGTTATCGGGAACAGGATGTGTTACATCATCGCCGGGCATCGTAGTAACCGCCAAAACAGTAACCGAGCCGGAATCAGCAAAGTCCACCGCCTTTTCATAGCGAGCGGCAAGCTGAGAATAAAGATCGCCGGGATATCCGCGGTTCGACGGCACCTGCTCTTGCGTAATTGCAATTTCTTTCATAGCATCCGCAAAGTTGGTCATATCGGTAAGGAGCACCAAAACATCTTTATTTTGGAGTGCAAACTGCTCAGCTACCGCCAGCACCATATCAGGTATCATCATACATTCAACAGTCGGGTCGGATGCTGTATGAATAAACATAACAGTTTTGCTCAAAGCGCCGCCTTTGGAAAGCGCATCTTTGAAATATAAGAAATCGTCATATTTCAGGCCCATACCGCCGAGCAAAATGACATCGGCCTCTGCCTGCATCGCAATACGAGCAAGAAGTTGGTTATACGGCTCGCCGGAAATAGAGAAAATGGGCAATTTTTGAGAAACAACTAAGGTGTTAAACATATCAATCATAGGAATGTTGGTTCTCATCATTCGATTGGCAAGGATACGTTTTGTGGGGTTGACAGAAGGGCCGCCGATCGGCTTCATATTTTCCGTAAGAGCGGGACCATTATCTCTCGGTTCGCCGGATCCGTTAAATATACGACCCAACAAATCTTCACTAAACGATACTCGCATCTCTCGGCCAAGGAAGCGTACTTCGTCGCCTGTGGAAACACCTTGACCGCCGGCAAATACTTGAAGCGATACAATATCTCCCTCCATCTTATTAACCTGCGCCAAAGATTTGCCGAAACGTGTATTGATCTGCGCCAATTCCTTATACTTAACACCGGTTGCTCGGACAGTGATAACATTACCGTTAATGGACTCTATTCGGTTATATACTTTGTTCACTCTTATTCACCATCCTTTAATAATTTTTCGGCAAGTGCGGTTAATTTACCGCTACCATTCTGATACAATGCATCAATTTCAGATTCAGCTTTTTTGAATGCTTCGCTCTCAAATTCAGCATAATTCCAGTCGATAAATTTCTGGCGCATCTGGTTAAAGAAACTACGCGCATCGTCTCTGTTTTGAACAGCATAATCGCTGCCCAAAACATACACTAATTTATCGGTGACATAGCGTTGACGCAATTTTCCGCAGTTCGCCTCAACCAAATCAAAGGAGTTCTGCTGCAAATAAACGGCATCCAGCATTTCAGATTTCAGAAAGACAATATAGTCAGAAAGCGTAGTACCCTCTTCGCCAACAACTTTCATCATAGAACCAATCTCATCGCCGTGATGGAGAATATCTTTGCAAAAATCCAACTTTTTATTGTCGATAACACTATCATATTTCGACCAAGAGATCAGCGGATCGATTGCGGGATACTTTCTTGCATCCGAACGCTCACGAGAAAGGCCGTGGAAAGCACCTACAACCTTTAAGGTTGCCTGTGTTACAGGTTCTTCAAAGTTACCACCTGCCGGAGAAACCGTACCGCCGATAGTAACAGAACCTGTACTTCCGTCCGGCAAGCGAACATAACCTGCTCTTTCATAAAATGCGGCGATATAGGATTCCAAATATGCAGGGAAAGCTTCCTCGCCGGGAATTTCTTCAAGTCTGCCCGACATTTCGCGCATCGCCTGCGCCCAACGGGATGTCGAATCTGCCAACATAAGAACATGAAGGCCCATCTGTCGATAGTACTCGGCAAGTGTTACCGCAGTATAAACCGAAGCTTCACGGGAAGCAACAGGCATCGAAGAAGTATTACAGATGATAATGGTGCGTTCCATAAGCGAACGTCCGGTTTTGGGATCCGTCAGTTCGGGGAATTCCGTAAGGGTTTCAACAACTTCACCGGCACGCTCCCCGCAGGCCGCAATAATAACGATATCCACATCCGCATACTTTGATGTGGTATGCTGTAAGACTGTTTTTCCCGCGCCGAACGGTCCGGGAGTACAATAGGTACCGCCCTTAGCTACAGGAAAAAACGAATCAATAAGGCGCACCTTTGTTTCCATTGTTTCAACCGGCGCCAATCTCTCGCTGTAACACTTCACTGCGCGTTTAACAGGCCATTTGAAAGACATCGATAAAGGGATGTCGCGACCGCGCTCATCGGTTATAACTGCAATCGTTTCTTTAATGGTATATTGGCCCTTTTCTGCAATAGATTTAACCGTATAGTTTCCAATAAGATAAAAGGGAACAAAAATTTTATGCGTAAACGAGCCTTCGGGAACACTTCCAATATATTCACCCGCGCGAACAACATCGCCAACATTTGCAGTCGGTGTGAACTCCCATTTCTTTTCAGAATTCAAGCTGTCTGCATAAATTCCTCTCTCTAAAAACCAGCCTGCCTGTTCCGCCAAAATAGGAAGCGGATTTTGCAGTCCGTCATAGATTTGGCCAAGCAAACCGGGACCGAGATCTGCAGAGAGCATGTCCCCTGCAAATTCAACATCATCTCCACATTTGATGCCGTCGGTCATTTCATAAACCTGAATTTGAGCGATATTTCCTTTTATACGGATAACCTCGCTCTTAAGCTTGGTATTATCCACCAAAACATAGCAAATTTCATTCATAGAAACATTGCCGTCGAATTCTACCGACACCAAGTTTCCGTTTATACTTACTACCTTTCCTTTATTCTCGGTCATTGTATTGCCTCCAACCTATCTCCATTTAAAATGGTGCTGTAAATATTTCTGTATGACTCTTCGCCGGCCATTGTGTCGAACTGTCTTATACGGAGGATCAGTTTTAATTTAAGCCCGTAATAGAAGATGTAATCCTCCGAAAAGTTGTCTGCCGGTCTGAGTGTTTCTAATTTTTCCAGGCGAAAACGATTTAAATATTCTTCCGCTTCCATCGGATTTTCTATTTCTACTGCAATATTTGCAGCCTTGATATATTCGAGAGAAAAAATTCTATTTTCTGTATCAAATGTTTTTTTCATTTTCTCAGCCCGAACTTTACCAAGCGCAAACCGTAAATTCCGTTCACTTTCATTAAAAGTATCAATCAAGGCTGACCCCGAACTTTCAAAACTTTTCGGTGGAGATAAGGTTATTCTTTTCAAAACATCCTGCGCCTTTTTCCCCAAAAAGCGATTGCAAAGCTCTATGAATCGTTCCTCCGAAATCGGAAGCGGTGTATTTTCGCCTATTCCATCCAGGGATGGCAACTGCGAAATTAAATAATACTCAGCCATATTATCACTTCGCCTCTTTCAAAAGCTCAGTAACCTTGGGATTAAGATAATTTGAAAGCATATCCACAACCGCTTCGGCAGAATAATCATAATATGCACCACCGTCATTTACAGCGATGCGAAATCCACCGTCAAAATTATCATTGGCTTTGAGTGTGACACCATTCAACATTTTTTCTTTGAGTGCCGCAAGTAAGGTTTCCTCTACCCTTTTAAGATCTTCGGTATTTAAGATTACTGCGATATCTTCCGCGTCAGGCTTGTTTGCCCAGTTCTCGACAACGCTCATAATAAGCTGTGCCAACATTTCAGACGAATATATTGCAGTAACATTTTCACCAATAATGGTTTTTAGTTCTCTTGTTACGCTTTCTCTGAACGAAATCAATAAATTACGACCCGCCTGACGAATAGCATCCTCGCTTGATTTAGTCATTCTTTCGGTCTCGGCTTTCGCACCTGACAAAATCTTATCCGCCTGAGCTTGCGCATCTTTGATGATTTTTTCGGCGTCATTTTTTGCTGCATCGATTATAGCATTAGCTTCTGCCTCAGCAACTGCCACACCATCGTTCTTGATCTGTTCAATGAGTTCTTGGAGCTGTACTTCCATATTCTATTCTCCTTTATTTGTTAATTTCATTTATAAAATAATTTGTACCAAAAAATATAATACCGACGGACAAAGCAAACAGCCAAGGCCGGTGTAAAAAGTCGCGGTCATGGCACCGTAAGGTACCAATTTCGGGTCAGTTGCCGCAAGACCCGCAGATACTCCACTTGTTGTCCCCATCAAACCACCAAATACCATCGCGGCACTCGGTGTATTAAGTCCAATTCTCTTTGCAAGGATAGGCGTAAGAAGCATTACAGCGATTGATTTAATAACACCCGTTGCAATCGAAAGTGCAATGACGGCTGAGCTGGCACCTACCGCCGCACCCGTAACAGGCCCTACAACAAAGGTAACAGCGCCCGCCGCAATGGTTGTCACACTGGCTGCATCCTTATAACCAAATGCAATTGCTACCAAAGCGCCAACAATAAATGTGAGTACAACACCCAAAATTAAGGAAATAATGCCAACCAAACCACTTTTCTTAATTTCAGATAACTTTGCACCATGGGCTGTTGATATAATGGTAAAATCACGAAGCGCAGAACCACCCAAAACACCGATGCCGGTAAACATTGTTATATCGGAAAGTCCTTTTGAGCCGCCTGAAATTCTTCCGCCTATGTATGCTAAAATAAGCCCGAGAAAAATGGCAATCGCCGACGCATGGATTCTTCCACGAGCGACTTTGGCGGCAATAAAATTGGAGAACATTGTGATAACTCCAACAATCAGAAACGACATGACCAGCCCATTTTTAACAAACAAATCGACAATGATATTTAATACGTCTTTCATTTTTGGGCCTCCATTTCACCGTTT
The DNA here is from genome assembly GCA_937881855.1 of uncultured Clostridia bacterium. GTDB lineage: Bacteria > Bacillota > Clostridia > Oscillospirales > QAKW01 > QAKW01. Next base: position 179,107 of record CALGEL010000059.1, read on the forward strand.
TGCAACTTCTTCGATGTAACCTTATTAAATAAAGGAATAAGAGACAGCATAATTAAAACAACGCCTACGCCCAAAACCAAGGCAACTATACCACCGCTCAAAGCGCTGACAACATTTTGAGATGCTGCCATCGCAATTGTAACCGGTATGTACATTTCTTTCCAAAAATCAATTCCTTTAACATATGTTTTGGGCAAAAGTTTGTTTACCATAGGCGAGTTGGTTGCCAACAACAAAAGAATCATCGCAAAACCAACACCGCCGATATCAGAATTAAGGCCTGTTAAAAGCCCCAATATGTTGCCTAAAAAAGAGCCGACAAACATACATCCTGCCAGCAAAGCCACACCGTAAATCATAACATTGCTCCTTTATTTTTTGGTATAATATAAGTATTTACATTATTAACCATAATTAATATGTATTATATCACTAATTATATAAAATCGCAATGTTTTTTCTTTGAATTTGATAAAAAATCCTCGTTCCGAAGAACGAGGATTTTTTATCTATTTTGTAAAAAAACGAGTGAGAAATCTGATTTTTTAATAAATATCAATTTTTGCACATTTTGTTTTTATAAAATCGAGAAAATCATTATATTGCGTTAAAGAATCAAAACATGATAACGGCAATAGGTATGCCGCAACATTATTAACATGGATATATAGTATCTTATGATCTACAACACTAATTCTCTCAATAACCTTGTACTTTTGTTCTATTTTGTTGTCGGGTGTTATTTCAACAAAAGTATCTTCGTAAAACTCCATAATTGCGGATGGAGAATAGCCCATTTTCCCACGTTTTTTCATTCCTTTCAACTGCCCTTTTAATGAGAATGCAAAAAGGGGTGAAAGAAAAATCTCAAAAAGAACAATGACAATCGCAGTCACAATTATATGTAACAAAGATTCTCGCATGATAATCATGTATAAGACGAGAAGTACAGCAATAATTATACGAAAAAATATCAACTGCTTTTTTCCATAAGGAGAACGCAACATCCAAAATTTATTATATTCAAAGTAATCGTTGTCATTCAAAGTTATGTTTAATCGAAATTTCATAAAAGTCAACTCCTTTTAATATATTTTAGCATAAAAACGGAAATAAATCAATGCGGAGCATTGTATATCATCAATTCTGCAAGGAATTGCATATCATCAACTTCGCAAGAAGTTGTATATCGTCAATGGTGAAACCGTTGCATACCATCAAGCCGACAGAAATACACGCTTCGCGTGATGATATACGCCCACGGCGATGATATACACGACTGCGTCATAATGATATACCAAGCTTGTCGGCTTGGATAAAAA